>JAQTYN010000018.1 GCA_028688275.1 Gallionella sp.
TGGAAGACCATTTGGTTTTGGGACTAAAAAACCTCGAAGAAAACCCGAGCAAGGTCAGATCAATTGTTTCGTGGCCATGGATTAGGGCGGCACTTATTAATTAACTTATGAATTAGAAGTGGAATTAAGAATGAACTGCATGAGATTGGCAAAGCACCATCAGCATCAGTTAGCGGAACAAACAAAATAAGTTCTTTATCCTCATGATCGAAGAAAACTTCACCAACTGGTTTTTCCCACACCATTGACTCAACCTCATTTCTGCTATTTATCACCACAGAGATAGCATAAAGTACAGCATTTGAATTTAACTCAAGGTGTTCGAGAATTTCGGAAACCATCTCTGTCGCAATTTTCATTCGCAGCTCCGAGTCTGAAGGTCTAACGCATTTTTAGATGGCAAAACGCCGTACCCGCATAAAAACATTACCTCATCCCTGGCATCTTCCCCGCCATGCCTTTCATCAACTTCGCCATTCCGCCTCCTTTGGTGAACATTTTCATCATCTTCTGGGTTTGTTCAAATTGGTTGAGTAATTGGTTGACGTGCATGACTTGCACGCCTGCGCCCATGGCGATGCGGCGTTTGCGCGAGGCTTTGATGAGTTCGGGTTTGCGGCGTTCTTCGGCGGTCATGGAGTTGATGATGCCTTCGAGGCGGTTGATGGCGCGGTCATCGATTTTTGCGCCGTTGGTGACATCACCCAATCCCTTGGGTAATTTTTCCATCATGGCGGTCATGCCGCCCATTTTGCGCATTTGTACCATCTGCATTTTGAAGTCTTCTAAATCGAAATTCTTGCCGCTTTTCATCTTTTTGGCGAGCTTTTCGGCTTCGGCGTGATCGACTCCGCGTTGCGCTTCTTCAATCAGTGACAGCACGTCGCCCATACCCAATACGCGGGATGCCATGCGTTCGGGGTGGAAGGCTTCCAAGCCGTTGGGTTTTTCGCTGACCCCGACGAATTTAATCGGTTTGCCAGTCACATGACGCACGGACAATGCCGCGCCGCCGCGTGAATCGCCGTCCATTTTGGTTAGAATCACGCCTGTCAGTGGCAGTGCTTCGCCGAAGGCTTTTGCGGTGTTGACAGCATCTTGCCCCGTCATTGCATCGACCACGAACAAAGTTTCAATCGGTTTCAGTGCGGCGTGGAGTTGTTGAATTTCCGCCATCATGGCTTGGTCAATCGCCAATCGACCTGCGGTATCGACAATCAGCACGTCGTGGTAATGGCGGCGTGCAAAATCCAGTGCGGACATCGCAATGTCTTGCGGCTTTTGGCTGATGTCGGAGGCGAAGAAGTCAATGTTCAATTGCTTCGCCAGCGTGCGCAATTGCTCAATCGCGGCGGGACGGTAGATGTCGCAACTGACCAGCAACACTTTTTTCTTTTGTTGGTCGTGCAGTAGTTTTGCTAATTTACCGCTGGTGGTGGTTTTACCCGCGCCTTGCAAGCCCGCCATCAAAATGACCGCAGGCGGGACGGCAGCGAGATTGAGCGCGTCGTTGTGCTCACCCATTAACTTGGTCAATTCCCGATGCACCACGCCGATAAAGGCTTGCCCAGGGTTCAAATTGCCGATGACTTCTTCGCCCAATGCGGCGGTTTTGACTTGCGCCATAAAGTCTTTGACCACGGGCAATGCCACGTCGGCTTCCAGCAACGCCATGCGCACTTCGCGCAGTGCGTCTTGAATGTTACTTTCGGTTAAGCGGGCTTGTCCGCGCAAGTTTTTAATGACCCCAGAAAGGCGTTCGGTAAGGTTGTCTAGCATGGTGAGTTCCTTTGGTAGCGATTGCGGATAGTGTAGAATCCGCGAAGTCTAAAACATCCTGATACAAAATGCCTAGCCTTCTTATTCCCGCGCTGGTTTTTATAACCTATAGCGTACTCGCTGCTTACTTTTGGCGCGCCCAATCGCGTGGCGAGGGTGATTTATTAAGTCGAGGTGCCGTCGGGCATTTCGTGTTGATTCCATTGACTTTGCATGGTTATTTGCTCTGGAGCGAGATTTTTTCAGTGTGGGGGTTTGATTTCTCTCTGCTCAATGTCATGTCGCTCATTATTTGGCTCACGTTATTGGTTTATTGGGTCGCCCGCTTTTTCTATCCGCTGGGTTGTTTGCAAGCCTTAGTGCTCCCCATTGCAGCAATTGTCAGTGTTCTGCCAGGGCTTTTCCCAGTAGAACATATTTTGAATAACACCACATTGCTTGCCTTTAAGGTACACATTACGGTCGCGATGTTGGCCTATAGTTTGTTTACCATTGCGTTGTTGCATGCGGTGTTGATTTACCAAGTTGAAAAACATTTGCACCGAGCTATTTTGCCGCGCATTTTGCGTAACTTGCCGCCGTTATTGACCATGGAAACGTTGCTGTTCCGCATGATAGGTATAGGTTTCCTTTTGCTGACCTTGACGCTGGCATCAGGTGTGTTGTTCTCTGAGGCTATATTTGGCAAGGCGTGGCAATTTAATCACAAAGTATTGTTCGGTTTCTTGTCGTGGATCGTCTTTGCCGTTTTGCTGTGGGGACATTTGTTTTACGGCTGGCGAGGACGCGTCGCCGTTCGTTGGACCATGGGCGGTTTTGGTTTGCTGGTCTTGGCGTATTTGGGCAGCAAATTTGTCATGGAAATGTTGTTAGGACGCGCATGATGGCAGTGGCACCACAGTTTGAACGTACCCATATTTTGATTGGTGACGCAGGTGTTGCCACCTTGGCAAGCAAGCATATTTTCGTCGCAGGCATGGGCGGGGTAGGTTCGTATTGCACCGAAGCCCTCGCCCGCGCAGGGGTGGGTCGCTTAACCTTGTTGGATCACGATGTTGTCGCCCGTAGTAATATCAACCGCCAACTGCCCGCGTTGCTTTCTACCGTCGGGCAATCCAAAGCCGAACTGATGCGTGAGCGCATCGCCGACATCAACCCTGATTGCGTCGTCACTGTGCTGCGCGTGTTTTTGACCACTGAAAACGTCAACGAACTGATTCCCACGGATTGCGATTATGTGATTGATTGCATCGATTCTTTGGCGTGCAAAGTCGGGCTGGTGGTGCAAAGTCGGCTGCGGGGATTACCCGTCGCTTCCAGCATGGGCGCGGGTAATAAGCTCGACCCGACTCGTATTCGTGTCACCGACATCAGCAAAACCGAAGTTTGTCCACTGGCTAGCCAAATGCGCAAACGCCTGAGACGACAAGGTATTAGCAAAGGTGTGCTTGCCGTTTTTACCAATGAAAATCCCCGTCCACCCCTCCCGCCCCAACCTGTAGAAGGACATGGTCGCCCACGCGCCGTCAACGGTACATTAAGCTACATGCCCCCGATATTTGGCTACATGTTGGCGGGCGCGGTGATTAAGCAGTTGTTGGAGGAAACCAAGCAGGTTGGGACAGCAAGCACCTCTGATTGAATGCGCCTGCGCGGATTCCGTAGCAAGGGAGGGTATCTTTTTCCCCTCCCCTTATGAGCTATTGCGCAAATTGCACTCGCACGCGAAAATGCCCCAACGCGTGTATACACGCCACGGTGCTTTCATTCATTTTCGCCTCAAGCAATCTGAGGCGTTATTTTTTGTAAATTAAGCCATGAATTCACTCACCCATTTTTCGGATACAGGTCGCGCCCGCATGGTCGATGTGTCCGCTAAATCCCATACCGAACGCGTCGCTATTGCCAGCGGGGTGTTGCGGATGCTGCCTGCCACCTTGGCGCGCATCCAAGCGGGTCAAATTGCCAAAGGCGATGTATTGACCGTGGCGGACGTGGGCGCGGTGATGGCGGCGAAACATACGCCTGACATTATTCCCATGTGCCATAGCATTGCCCTGACGGGGGTGGAGCTGGTGTTTGATCCCATAGATCAACCCGATGCACAAGGCTGCGTGGGCATACACGCCACGGCCACCGTGCGTTGCGTCGGACAAACGGGCGTGGAAATGGAAGCGTTGTGCGCGGTGAATGTCGCGTTGTTGACCATTTACGATATGTGCAAAGCGGTGGACAGAGGGATGCGGATTGAATTTGTGCAATTGGACGAGAAGCGCGGCGGCAAAAGCGGCGTGTGGCAACGAGGGCAATCAACATGATACAAGTGCTTTTTTTTGGCCCTGTCGCGGATCGCGTGGGGCAATCTGCGCTGAGCGTGGATTATCAGCCTGAGCTGCGCTTGCAGGATGTGCGGGACACTTTGGCGGTGCGTTATCCACAGGCGTTTGCGCTGGTTTGCATGACTGCCGTGAATGGTCAGCATGTGCGCGATGGTGCTATGTTGCTACCAGACCATAGCGAAGTGACCTTTATGGCAAAATTCTCAGGAGGATAGACATGTCTGATTTAACCGCTGTTCGGCTACAAACTGAAGATTTTTCGCAAGATGCCGAAATCGCTGCACTCAAAGCCAGTTCAAAACGCATGGGCGGCATCGCCACTTTTTTAGGTTGTGCGCGGGATTTTTCCGAAGGTCGGGAAGTATCCACCATAGGATTTGAAGCTTATGGTGCTATGGCACTGTCCGAAATGCAGCAGTTGCGCTTGGATGCCATCGCCAAGTTTGAGCTGCTGGATGCGCGCATCGTGCATCGTATTGCTACCGTCACCGCAGGCGATAATATCGTCTTTATCGCGGCGGGTGCAGAACATCGCGTGGCCGCATTGGCTGCTTGTCATTGGATGATAGATGAATTGAAATTGCGTGTGCCGATTTGGAAAAAGGAAAGCACGCCACAAGGGGACGCATGGGTCGTCCCGCATCCATGAGTCCCGCCGTCTTTAGCATTGTCGGGCATTCTGGCTCAGGCAAAACCACGCTGGTGGTCAAGCTGGTAGAAGCCTTAAGCGCACAAGGATTGCGTATCGCCACCATCAAACATGCCCATCACCTTGTTGAACTCGATACGCCTGGCAAAGACAGCTATCGCTACAAAGCGGCGGGGGCGACCATGAGTATGTTGCTGACGCGCGACGCGCTGCAATTGGTGGCGGATGCGCGGGTCGAGCGTGAGCCTGCGCAATTGGCATCACGTTTTATGGGGGAAGCCGATTTGGTGCTGGCGGAAGGATTTTCACACGCGGCAGGCGACAAAATAGAAGTCATCCGCCGCGCTTGTGACAAGCCGCCACGTTGCATGATTGAAGATGGCTTGATTGCTGTGGTTACAGATATGGATGAAATTTACCCACAGCTCCCGCATTTTGGTCTGGAAGACATCGCTGGGATTTGCCAATTTATGTTGGATCGCCGTACATGTCGTGCTTAATCGTGTCAGTAAGTCTCCTTCCCCCTGCAAGGGGGAGGGAAGAGTTGGGAGAGGGAAAGCGCATGCTAACTGAAGTCATCAACTCAACCATCCCCGATTGCACTGCCTTAATTTTGGCGGGTGGCGAATCACGGCGCATGGGACAAGACAAGGCGAATCTATTGTTAGGTGAGTACACACTCTTGCAGCACGTCACATCCACCTTACAACCTTTGTTTGCCGATATGCTGGTTAGCGTGCGTCATCCACGCACGGATTGCGACCTGCCGCAAATCTGCGACGACACGGATTATGCAGGTCCATTAGCGGGGCTGCTATCTGGTTTGACTCAGACTCAAACCCCGTGGCTATTTGTGGTGGCGTGCGATATGCCGTTTATTTCGCCGCAACTTATTCAGGCTTTATCCGCTTATCGCCATGAATCATGGGATGCGGTTGTGCCTGTGGTGGATGGTCATCCTCAACCGCTTGCAGCGTTTTATGCCACACGCTTGATCGACAAGGTGAGGGCAAACTTAAACGGTTCTGGTAAACATAGTCTGCGTGCACTGCTAGACCTGTGCGCGGTGTGTTATGTGCAGGCATCCGAGCTGCGCGCAGCCGATCCTGCGCTGCACAGTTTTTTCGATTTAGATACGCCAGAAGATTTGGCGTTAGCAATAGGGAATTTCTAATGGAACATTTACGCGTCAGTGAAGCACAGCACGTCATCTCAACGTCTATCACACGATTGGGCACGGAAACGGTTAGTTTAGAACAAGCCTTGGGGCGAGTATTGGCGGAAGATATCCGTGCCAATCGCGATTTGCCGCCCTACGACGTGTCCGCGATGGATGGTTATGCTGTATGCAGCAGCGATTTGCCTGCGACCTTGACCATTATCGAAGACATCAAAGCGGGTGATCGTCCCCATTTGGTGGTGCAAACAGGGCAGTGCGCCCGCATTATGACGGGTGCTGCGATGCCGCAAGGCGCGGATGCGGTGATACGGGTGGAAGATACCCAGTCGCTGACGGATGCGACGGTGCAAATTGCCAAAACCGTGCGGGCAGGCAACGATGTGCGTCCGCAAGGTGAACAGATGCGCGATGGCGAGGTGGTACTGACCGCCGACACGGAAATTACCCCTGGGGTCATAGGCGTTTTAGCGACCACCAAAACCAGTCAAATGTGCGTGTATCGCCGCCCGCGTGTGGCGATTTTGTCGACAGGTAATGAGCTGGAAGCCATGGGCGAAGCCGTCGATCCTTATAAAATTCCCGATGCCAATAGTTACGCTCTGATGGCGCAAGTCCAAGCTCTCGGCATCACGCCCGTGTTACTCGGCATTGCGCGGGATGACCCCGATGAGTTAGCCGCCTATTTGCTGCGTGGACTGGAATACGATGTGTTGCTGGTGTCGGGCGGCACGTCGGTGGGCGTGCACGACTATGTGCGCCCCACCATCGAAAAGTTGGGCGTGAATATGAAATTCTGGCGGGTGGCGATTCGTCCTGGGCATCCGCTGGCTTTTGGCTGCACGGAAACCACGCTGGTCTTTGGGTTGCCTGGCAATCCCGTGTCCAGCATGGTGTGCTTTGAAGAATTCGTGATCCCCGCACTGCGTCAGATGATGGGGCATCCGCGTCGCTATCGCCGCACGGTGACAGCCCGCTTGGCGCATCCCATCAAGTTCCGTGCAGGGCGCACCGAGTTTGTACGTGTGCAATTAAGCCATGATGGCGCAGCTTATGTCGCCAACGCCACAGGGACGCAAAGCAGTGGCGTGCTGCTGTCGATGGCAAAAGCCGATGGCTTGCTGGTGATTCCATCGGACAGCAACGGCTTAGCCGCCAACGAACTCGTCACGGTGCAATTGCTGGATGGGACAACCTATCAATCTGAACTTGGCTTTAAGGAGTAAGTATGAGCATCGCCCGTATCGGCATATTGACCATCTCCGACCGCGCCAGTCGTGGCGAATATCAAGATTTAGGCGGTCCCGCCCTGCGCGCTTGGTTTGAGCGTGTCCTCACCAGCCCATGGGAGGCGGTCGCACGGGTGATCCCCGATGAACAACCGCTGATCGAAGCCGCGCTGATTGAATTGTGTGACCAAATGGGCTGTAGCCTAATCGTCACCACAGGCGGTACGGGGCCCGCCTTGCGCGATGTAACCCCTGAAGCCACCGAAGCCGTATGCCAAAAAATGCTGCTAGGTTTTGGCGAATTGATGCGCACCGCGTCGCTGAAATTTGTGCCCACGGCGATATTGTCACGTCAAACCGCAGGCATACGCGGCAAGTGCTTAATCGTCAATCTACCAGGTAAACCCTCCGCCATAGACGACTGCCTCCAAGCGGTATTCCCCGCCATCCCCTACTGTATCGACCTCATAGCAGGGGCGTACTTGGAATCAGACCCTGAACAATGCAAGGTCTTCCGTCCCGCTCATGCCAAACCCAAAGCAGGGGCTTAATCTAGTCGCATAAGCCGAGTAAAGTGCAGCACATTGCAGGTTTGTTACGCAGCTAGAGGGTTTCTCTCGTTATTTGCTTCTCTTTTCGATATAGTGCGCAGTCAGTTTTAAAGCCGCATTCAATAGAAGGGGAAAACCTTGTCCGACATTTTTATCAGCTATGCGCATATCGACAACCAGCCTTTTTCCGAGGGCGAAAATAACTAAATTCTCTCCAGACAAATTGCATATAAGCCAAAGCTAATTTAGCTTGGCTGATTGGTGCGATATGGTATCTTTTGGGGATTGATAAAATACTATGATTGACAAGCGCATGGACAGCATTAGCACGATGAACCTGATGGGGTTGTTTGAGCAGCTACCCGATCCGAGGGATCGGAATATACGCTACAAATTGAGTGATATTTTGGTGATGTCACTGCTGGCGATGTATGTTGGCTGTACGGATTTTGTGGGAATTGAGATATTTTGCGATTGCAAAAAGCACTTATTAAACAAGTGTTTTGGCATCACCAAGATACCCAGTCACGACACGTTTAACCGTCTGTTCAAGCTGCTGGACAACGACACCTTCGAGTTGTTTTTTACCTTGCTGATGACTCCCCATATCAACACCACCTTGTTAGGGCTAAAGCAAATCGCGCTGGACGGCAAGACGGTATCGAACGCAGACTTGCATCTGGTCACCGCGTTCAGTACCCAAACAGGCATGTCCATCGCCTCCAAAGACACGGGTAAAGGCAAAAAGAACGAACTGGCAACTATGATTGAGATGGTTGAACACCTCAAACTCAACGATTGCGTAGTGACCACGGACGCGATGGGCTGTAACGAGAAGCTATTTACCGCCATCAAAAATCAAGGCGGTGATTACACGATCCAGCTCAAGGCAAACCAGAAGAACGCCCTGAATTCTGTGCGCACCCATTTCGACTGTAAACCGAACCAATCCCCCACGGTCACAGACGACGCGACCAAGGAGCGAACAGGGCTGGTTGAACGAGCATATTTCATGCACAGCACACTTAAAGATTTCCCAGACCTTGCATTTACAGGATTAAAGACCATCGTCAATGTGTTGAAAACAATCACCAAAAAAGACGGTAGCGTCAAAACAGAACAACGATATTATCTATCCTCCTTACTCGACCCCGTGCAAATCGCCGCCAGCATCCGAGGACACTGGGCAATCGAAAACAGTCTGCACTGGCGACTGGATGTGCAATTCGAAGAGGACGGCAGCAAAGTGTTGGACAAGAACTGTCAGAAGAATTTAAACCTGCTACGCAAACTGGTTATCAACCATTTCAAGTCGCAAAAAGTGTCCAACTTTAGCAAACATATGCAGCGAATGGCATTTAATGAAGACAACTTGATTCGTGAAATAAAGCAATTGTTACGCGCCAAATAATGCCGAAACAAGGCAATATATCGCCAAATGAGAACCTAATGGACAAAATTAAGAGCGCGACACACAGAAATCACGCTTCAACAAACGAAAAATCATGAGCGATTCTCCAGCCAAACTGAAAATTTTAGCCATGTATCTCGAAGTGCTGAAAAGGTAGGGGTATATGCAATCTGTCTGAATTCTCTCAGCTTGGATTGCTTCTCCGTTCCCTTTTCGATATAGTGGCGCGCCCGATTAAACGCCACGCTCAATTAAAGGAAAAACCTTGTCTGGCATTTTTATCAGCTACGCGCACATCGACAATCAGCCTGTTTCTGGAGAAGAAAAAGGCTGGATTACGCATCTGATAAATAATTTGCGTAATGAACTGAATCGCAAAATGGGGCGTGCGGAAAATTACGAGTTGTGGATGGATTTTCGGTTGAAAGGCAGTGACGAACTCACACCTGCGATTGAAGAACAATTGGCTAAAACTCACGCGCTGGTGATTTTGCTTTCCCCTGGGTGGATTGCGTCGGAATGGTGTCAGCGTGAACTGCAAGTTTTTAGCCGTCATCTGGATCGCCCTGCTGGGCGAGTTTTTGTGGTGGAGCTGGATAGCATACAAAAATCTGAAAAGCCTCCCGTACTGCATGATTTGCTGACTTATCGCTTTTGGAAGCAAACCGATCAGGATAAGATTCGACAGCTAGGTTATCCCGTTCCGCATGCCGATGATTTCGCGTATTTTGACCAACTCGCCGATTTATCTCACCACCTCGCAGGCTCGCTCAAAGAAAAACAACAAGCTGAAGCCGCCGCTGTCGCTAACACCCCTAGTATTCCCACCGCTGCTTCGACTACGCCTACACTCGCGACGGTCTATGTAGCACCCGTGAATGACTCTTTGTATGACGAACGCGCCAGTTTAATCAGAGAGTTGGGGCAATTTGGCATTGAGGCTCTACCGCGCAACAACGAGTTGGATGAAAACATGGATGCCACGTTGGCGCAGTGTTCGCATTTTGTGCAATTGCTGGATACCAACTCCATGGCGGGGATTCCTTGCAAACAGTTTCTGAAAGCGGATGCCAGCAAGAAACCGATTTTGCAATGGCGAGATCCTAAGCTGGATTGTGCGGCGATCAAGAATCCCGATCATAAGGCGTTGTTGGATGGCAAAAATGTCATGGCATCGCCGCTGTCGGACTTTATTCGTTCGGTGCGCGAAGCCGTATTTCCTAAAAAAGAAGAGCCGCCACCCCCTAAATCCAGTAATGGCAATCGTATGGTGTTTGTCCATGCGGGGCAGGATGATATTGACCATGCCAAGACCGTGGCACAGACTTTAAAGGCGAATGGTTTTGGGATTGCGCTGCCGCGTTATCAGGGCGATGCAGCGGGCATTCGTAAAAGTATTGAGCGTGGCTACCAGTTCTGTGATGTGTTGCTTATGTTGCAACGTGCCGCGCCTGCGGATGTAGTGGAAGATTATTTGTCCGAGGCATTAACGCATATTTTAAAGCGGGACACCAAGCCGCCCATTATGATTTGCCAAAGTGAAGAGGCGGAAGAGTTGTTCTTTGTGCCGTCGGATGCGTTGATGCTGACCTGCCGCGATAGCTTCGATGCGCGTTGTTTGGAGAATTTTTTGCGTGAGGTGGCGAATGCTTAACAAGCGGGACCTTCGCCCCTACCCTGGTCTGCGGGCTTTTGGACGTGCCGAATCACGCATCTTTTTTGGTCGGCAACAACAAACAGACGAGTTATTAACGCGGCTCAAACAGCGTCATTTTCTTGCGGTATTGGGATCGTCAGGGAGTGGTAAATCCTCTTTGATGAAAGCGGGTGTGTTGCCCAGTCTGGAAAAAGGCTATATGGGGGAAGTCGGCTCGCGCTGGAGTATTGCCGAGATGAAGCCTGGCGATCAGCCCTTTATGCGACTGGCGGAAGCGTTGCTGTCAGATAAAGCATTTCGTCAGGCGTGGTTGACCGATTTGTCTAGCAATCATGGCGATGTGTGTGAACTCAATCAGGATGATGCCAATCAAGCTTCACTTGCGGCATCCCTTAGACGTGGTTCGCGTAGCTTGCATGAAATACTTGCTCAGTCACCCTTGCCAGAAGGTACTCGTTTGTTACTGCTGGTGGATCAGTTTGAAGAGTTATTCCGCTTCCGTGAACAAGCAGAAAATTTAGCGACCTCCTTCGTTGCGCTGATATTGGAAGCCAGTCGGCATCCTGATATTTATGTGGCAATGACAATGCGCTCGGATTTTTTGGGCGCAGCAGCGGAGTTCTATGGTCTGCCAGAAGCGATTAACGATGGCTTGTATCTCACGCCACGCCTGACACGTGAACAATTACGCGAGGCGATTTGTCTGCCTGCTGTTTTGTTTCGAGGTGCAGTCGATGACGCACTGGCCAATAATCTGCTCAACGAAGCCAGTAATAATCCCGATCAATTGCCTTTGTTGCAACACGCGCTGATGCGCTTGTGGGATGAGGACGAAGATAAAATCCTGACGTTGGATAAATTCCAAGCAATGAATGGGCTGCGTGGCGCATTGGATGGACATGCTGAACAGGCGTGGTCTGACTTGAATCCTGAAGCGCAACGCGTGGCTGAAAATATGTTCCGTGCGTTAACGGAGCGCAGTCGTGACGGGCAAGATATTCGTCGTCCACTGCGATTGCGCGTACTACAGGAAATTACGGCGACGGATTGGATCACTTTGTGCCAAGTGATTGAGGTTTTCCGCCAAGCTGGGCGACACTTTTTGATGCCGCCTCCTAAGGTTGCACTGAACCCTGACACGATATTGGACATCAGCCACGAAAGCTTGATTCGCCAATGGCAACGATTGCAACGCTGGGTCGCCGAAGAAGGCGAGAAGTCGGCGATGTATTTACGCTTGTTAGATGCAGCGCAACGCCACGCCAGTGGGCATGGTGAGCTTTGGCATGGTACGGATTTGGCTCTGGCATTGGAGTGGCAAGGGGAAACCCGTCCTAATGGGGTGTGGGCTGAACGATATGGCACGGCGGTTGACTTTGGTTTGGTGGTGGATTTCGTCAGTCAAAGTGATGCCGCCGAAGCGCATCATAAAATGATTGAGGAAGCCACTCAAAGAGCGGAGATTCGGCAGGAGCGACAACAGAAAATGGTTGGCTTTATGTTGATTGGCTTTGTCGTTGCCCTGAGCTTGGCGGTATGGGGATTCTCTGAGCGAAATAGTGCCAAATATGGCGCGAAAAAAGCCTTCCTTTCCGAAAGAAAAGCGATAGATTCGGAAAGAAAGGCATTAGAGTCGGAAAAGAAAGCCCAAGAGGAAGCCCTCAATGCGTTGAATGCAGCTAAAAATGCGAAAGAGGCCACTGCGCAAGCCCTAACTGCGAGTCAGTTAGCCAAGAAAGATGCGCAGCGTGCCATGAAAGCGGAATCCTTTGCAAAAGTGCTGGCGAGTGAGGCATTGTCTGCTGCCGCTGAAGCAGAGGCAGCAAGTAAACGAGCAAGCGATGCGGAGTTGGTTGCAAAGTTGCAAGTTGAAAATGCCAAACTTGCAGCTGTTCGAGCGCAGGTGGCAGAAAGCAAAGCCAATCAGGCCGAGGTTGAGTTGGTTAAGTTTAAATTTACCCATCTACTTCAAGATAAACAAGATATTACCAAAGAAGTGCATGATGTCTTGGAGGGCGGGCAGAAGGCATTCTTATTTGCTTGGGTATCTGGCTTAATTGATAGCAGCGATACGCTGGATGCGCAGAGCAAAAAAGATTGGCATATTCATTTGACCACTCTGTCAGAAAACCATCTTGTTCAGCTGATTTACTTGTTATTCGCGGAACAGGGTGTACACAAGCCAGGTGCGCAGACTTTTGCAGCACTTGCGCAAACGGTTCATGCGGCGGGTCAGTAGTGTAGCTACTTAGTAAAACGAAGCATTACGGCAATCAACCTGCATATAGGGTGGGTGAGATGGCCAACTGAAAAGGGAGTGGAATATGGCAAGGATGAACGACGAGCAATATCTGGCAGAGCGATTGGAAGATCAGATTGCGTGGTATGACCGTAAAAGTGGTTGGAATCAGAAATGGTTTAAACGATGGCAGCTTACCCAAATTGTCGCTGCCGCCGTGATTCCGTTTTTAGCGGGCATAGATCCAAAAACACCTCTCTTCGGCATGGAGGTGAAGTGGATGCTGATTATCGGTTTGCTGGGTATGTTAATTGCGATTGCCACCGCCGTGATTGCATTGTTCAAGTTTCAAGAAAACTGGGTGCAATACCGTATGACCGCTGAGCAGCTGCACCATGAGCGATTTCTCTTCCTGACAGGCGTAGAACCCTACCATGATACGAATGCTTTCGAGTTGTTGGTTCAACGCATAGAGAATCTTATCTCCAGAGAAAACTCGCTGTGGGCGCAGTCGGCGCAAGAGAAAAGCAATAAAAGCTCGGACAACAAACCAAACGAAGCTACGCGAATAGAAGGTAATTGACCTTGCCTAACTAGGCTAAAATTTGCTCCGTTCCCCCCACAAAACACGCCAAAATGCGCAATCCATGTTTGTTTAGGTCATTTTTTTTGCTGTGATCGAACCAAAGCCCGTTAGCGAATTTTGGCTGAATCCTGGTTTTTATTCTTACCACTTCCAGCAAAACAAGAGACTGAATAATGAAAACTTTGGGCTAGGTGGTGAATATCGCTACTCAACGGTGAGTTCATTTACGCTCGGCGCATTTAGAAACAGCGATAAGCTCAACTCGCGCTATCTGGGTTGGTATTGGCAGCCGATTGAAGTGGGGGTTCTTCGTTTAGGGGCTGGCATAGGTCTCATGGATAACTATACTCATATGCGAAATGGCAATTTATTTCTCGCGGTTATCCCTACCATCAGCTTTGAGTACCAAAACATGGGAGCAAATATCATTGTCATTCCCAGTTATAAAGATCGCATATATGGATCAATTTCTTTGCAACTTAAGCTCAAACTGTAGGTTTGATTCGGGGGGATCTTTAGGATGAAGCCATATTTGAATATGGGGCGATCAAGGGCGAACAACTGAATTTATGTATGCACTTTCGGCGTTTCATCTCCTTGCCTCTGCTAAAATGAACGCACTTTTTGTAACTGGAGTGTGTGATGACTTACGTTGTATCCGAAAATTGTATTAAATGCCGCTACACCGATTGTGTAGATGTATGTCCTGTGGATTGTTTCCGTGCGGGACCCAACTTTTTGGTGATTGATCCTGATGAATGTATTGACTGCACCTTGTGCGTGGCGGAATGTCCAGCCGAAGCGATCTTTGCCGAGGATGATTTGCCTGAAGATCAACAGCACTTTATTGCATTGAATGCGGAATTGTCTAAAATCTGGCAGCCGATTGTGGAAAAACAAGACGCGCCTGCGGATGCCGACGAATGGCGCGAAGTGAAAGCCAAGCTGCATTTGTTGGAACGGTAGGGATCGAGAAGGGGCAAGGGGGAGGAGAGAAGGGTGGACAATAGGGAGTTGGGTTTGCTTCAGTTTGCGAATATCCTCTCTCCCAACCCCTCTCCCACCAGTGGGCGAGGGGAGTCCGTTCAGTGGATCGCAAACGCTCCCACATGTCTATTTTTCTAAAATCTGCGCGAACCCACCCACCCTTCTCCCTTTACTGTCTTCATGCCCTTCTACTCCCAAATCGCTCACCATATACTCGCGCACCACGCGGCTGAACTGCCCGATTTACGCGGCTTGACGGTGTTGTTGCCGAATCGTTATGCCGCGCAGCCCTTGGCGCGGGCGTTGAGTGTGGCTGCGGGGGTGCCGTTGTTGTTGCCGACCATGACCACCTTGGCGGATGCCTTGCTCAAAATCCCGTTGCCGCAAGCAATCCAGTCCGATATGCAGCGCGTGGCGCAGTTGTATCAGGTGTTGCGAGACCAAGGTTGGTTTGGCGATGCGGATTTATGGGGTGTGGCGAGTGAGTTGTTGGCGTTGATTGATGAGCTGACGCGCTATGCGGTGGTGTTGCCACAATCGGAAGCGGAATTTGCTGAACAATTGACGGCTGCGTATCAAGCCAAACGCGGCGAAGCGATGCAGTTTGAAGCCAAGGTGGTGCATGAATTATGGTTTGCCATGAACCACGATACCAGCTGGCACACGGTTAAGGCAGAGTTGAATTGGTTGAAGTTGTGGGCGGCGCAGCTTGATACGCCGTTGTATGTGTTGCGCACTTCGGATGCAACTATTGCTGAAAAGCGGTTTTTGGATTTGTGCCGTGAAAACATTGATGTCACGGTATTTGATTTGCGCGACATGGCGCGGGTGCATCAGGAATACGCTTGGTTAAACAGTAGCTTGCAATCCAACGCCGTTGACGATTTACAAACCTTGGCGCGACGATTGCCCGTCGGAGACCGTTTACCCAACTTGCGCCTTTTCCCCGCCCAAGGCTTAGAACAAGAAGCCGAAGCCGCCGATGTGCAAATTCGGCGGTGGTTGTTGGAGGGCAAAACCAACATCGCGGTGGTGGTGCAAGATAGGCTGGTGGCGCGGCGGGTGCGGGCGTTGTTGGAACGCGCCCAAGTGCGGGTATTGGACGAATCGGGTTGGACGTTTTCCACCTTGGCGGTCAGCACGCCGCTGAAAGGCTGGCTGGATGTGTTGCAAAATGATTTTTATTACCAAGACGTGTTGGATTTGCTCAAGTCGCCGTTTTTATTCGCCGACGCGCCGCCCAGCGACCGCAAACACGCCGCGTTTTTGTTTGAGCAATTGGTGCGCAAACATGGCGTGGTGGCGCATATCGCCTCGTTTATCAAGCTGGCGCAACGCGAATCGCCTGAGTTAGAACCCGCTTTGCAACGTTTGAAAGCGGCTGCCACGCAAGGGCGCAATCAAAAATTGCCCTTGGTCGATTGGCTGCGCGGTTTGCACGATAGTGCGTTTGCGTTGGGGCTGGGCGCGGGTTGGGCACGCGATGCGGCGGGTCAGCAGTTATTGCAATTACTGAAACAATGGGCGGACGACCTCAAAGACAACGGCACGCGCCTGAGTTTTGGCGAATGGCGACGCTGGTTGTCGCAACAATTGGATGCAAACACCTTCCGCGACATGACCATCGAAAGTCCCGTGCGCTTCACCCATCTGGCGGCGACGCGCTGGCGGCAGTTTGACGCGGTGTTGCTGGTCGGCTGCGATGCCACGCATTTGCCCGCGCCGCTGAATGTCGGGCAATGGTTCAACGACGGCGTGCGCGCCACGCTGGGTTTGCCCGTGTCGGCGGTGCAACAACACCAAGTGCGCGATGATTTATTCGGGCTGTTGGCGATGAACGACACGGTGTTGGCGACGTGGCAAAGCACGCAAAACGGCGACATCAATCTGCTCAGTCCTTATTTGGAAATGCTGCGCACCCTCAACGTGTTGGCGGGCGGCAGCGATTTAATCGACCCGCAACTGGCGACGTGGTTGTCTCATGCCCGTGTGCGCACCGCCGATGCGACCTTGCCCGAACCGCTGACCGCGAATCCCAGCATCCCTGCTGACCGATTGCCGCCGCGCATTTCCCCGTCGGGTTACAACAGCCTCGTCGCCTGCCCGTATCAGTTTTATGCCCGCTATGTGCTGCATCTAAACGACTTGGAAGAAGTGCGAGAAACCTTGGACAAGCGCGACTACGGCACTTGGGTACACAAAATTTTGCAACTGTTCCACGCCGAAATTCCTTTATTACTCAATGCGTCAGCCGATATTGCCGAAGCGACTTTGCAACGCATCAGCCGCGAGGTTTTCGCGCAAGCCTTGGCGGAAGATTACCTCGCCCACGCGTGGCTGTTGCGCTGGGAAAAGCTGATTCCCACCTATTTGAACTGGCAACGTGAACAAGAAACCGCTGGTTGGCGATACGCCGCCGCCGAACAAGGCATGGAATTTACCGTCGATGAGCAATTGGTTCTGAGAGGGCGCATCGACCGATTTGACACCGATGCCGACGGTGCAATTTGCGTGTTGGACTACAAAACCCAATCCGCCACGAGCTTGAAAGCCAAGCTGGCATTGGCGGGCGAAGATGTACAGCTCGCCTGCTACGCGCTGGCAAAAGATGCCAGCCACGCCGCCTTTGTTAGTCTAGACGGCGAAAAAGTCAGCAGCATCGCCCCAGACGAAGCCATTCCCGATTTGGCGGCATTAAACTTGGCACGACTGCAAACTGTATTTGCGCAAATGCGATCAGGCACACCCTTGCCAGCGCATGGAAGGGTGTGTGATTATTGCGAGATGAAGGGTTTATGTCGGCGTGGTGCTAGCTGACAGGCAGGCTTTTCGCACGAAAGAATCGTGCCCACGATGCACTTAGAGCATCATTAAAGCTGCCCTGCGCGAGCTTGCTTGCGCTACTTCAGGGTGGAAATGCTATTCCTTTAGCCACCGTGCTGCATCCAACGCAAAGTAAGTCAATATCCCATCTGCGCCCGCACGTTTAAATGCCAATAACGATTCCAATACGCAAGCTTGTTCGTTTAGCCAGCCGTTTTGCGCAGCGGCTTTAAGCATGGCGTATTCGCCGCTGACTTGATATACGAATGTCGGTGCTTTGAATTCGTCTTTGACGCGACGCACGATGTCGAGGTAGGGCATCCCCGGTTTAACCATCACCATGTCCGCACCTTCTTGTAAGTCTAAGCCCACTTCCCATAAAGCTTCGTCGGAGTTAGCGGGATCCATTTGGTAGGTGTTTTTGTTGCCTTTGCCCAAGTTGCCACTGGAGCCGACCGCATCGCGGAAGGGGCCGTAGAAGCTGGAGGCATATTTGGCGGAGTACGCCATGATGCGGGTGTGGATGTGTTTGTGTGCATCCAGTGCCGCACGCACTGCGCCGATGCGTCCGTCCATCATGTCGGAGGGAGCAACGATGTCCGCGCCCGCTGTTGCGTGACATTGCGCTTGTTGGGTAAGTACCGCGATGGTTTCATCATTCAGCACATAGCCGCTGTCGTCAATCAGCCCATCTTGCCCGTGGCTGGTATAAGGATCGAGGGCGATGTCGGTCATAATGCCCAATTCGGGAAAGTGCTGTTTCAGTGTGGCAACCACACGCGGCACGAGCCCGTTAGGGTTGTAGGCTTCGCTGGCATCTAAACTTTTCAGCGAGGCATCAATCACAGGAAAAATTGCCATGACAGGGATGCCGAGTTGGACGCATGCTTCAGCATCCTTTAGCAGACAATCCAGTGTTTTACGTTGTACGCCTGGCATGGACTTCACGTCTTCCACACGATTTTCGCCCTCCAGCACGAAAACAGGATAAATCAAGTCAGCGGCGGTGAGGATATTTTCGCGCATCAGGTTGCGGGAAAAAGCGTCATGGCGCATACGGCGCATTCTAGTTTGGGGATATTGTCCGAGTGTTTGCATCACATCTCCTGAAAATTGATGAATTGGATGAGTATTATAGGGGATTTTATTAAGCTATCTGGTGCGCCTAGGACGCAATACTTGAGGCTGATAAAAATTTAAATTCTTTTCATTTTCGTTGAACTAATCTAAAAATAGAGACTCTGACGCTGTGAATAATGAAAGTTATTCCACGTTTCTCCTCCCTGAGCGTGCATCTTAACCCTGTTAAGATTCTTTGCCCCCAACTGGATTTGGGGGCTTTTTTTGCCTGTCGTTTGGCAAGTTCTGGCGGTACGATGTAGCAGCTACACCTTTTCGTTTTCGTCAGCACCGAAGTATATGTCAACTTTCCCGTGTAATCTCTTAAAATACGCGTCTCTCCCAATTTTCTTCCGCCATTATGCTGCGTTTAACTGAAATTAAATTACCCCTAAATCACGCCGAAGGTGAGATTCGCGCTGCGATTCTCAAAAAATTGGCGATTGAAGAGACAGAACTGCTGTCCTTTTCGATATTTCGGCGCGGCGTAGATGCGCGCAAAGTCTCGGCGATCTTGTTTATTTATACCTTGGATGTGGTCGTTCGTGATGAAGCGGTCGTGTTAGCGCGTTTGGGTAAAGATCCTCACGTGGCGATCGCACCTGACACCTCGTATCATTTTGCTGCCCATGCACCTGCGGGGCTGGTTGAACGTCCTGTGGTGGTCGGCATGGGGCCTGCGGGTTTGTTTGCGGGGCTGATCTTAGCGCAATCTGGATTTCGTCCGATTATTGTGGAGCGGGGCAAAGCGGTGCGTGAACGTACTAAAGACACCTTTGGGTTATGGCGGCAGGGCGTGTTGAATCCCGAGTCCAACGTGCAGTTTGGTGAAGGGGGCGCGGGGACGTTTTCCGATGGCAAGTTGTACAGTCAAATTAAAGATCCTCGCCATCTGGGACGTAAGGTGTTGGAAGAATTTGTGAAAGCAGGTGCGCCCGAAGAAATTCTGTACGTCAGCAAACCGCACATTGGCACGTTCCGCTTGGTCGGCATGGTGGAAAAAATGCGCGAAACCATCCAGTCATTGGGGGGCGAAGTTCGGTTTTCTAGCCGCGTGGATGATATCCATATCGAAGATGGGCAAGTGCGGGGCGTGACGTTGTCCAACGGCGACTACCTTGCGACGCGCCATCTGGTGTTAGCGGTCGGTCACAGCGCACGCGACACTTTTGAAATGGTTTACCGACGCGGGATTTATATCGAAGCCAAGCCATTTTCCATTGGTTTCCGCATTGAACATCCTCAATCTCTGATTGATCGCGCTCGCTATCATCACAATGCGGGAAACCCTTTGCTCGGTGCGGCAGATTACAAGTTGGTGCATCACGCCAGTAATGGACGTTCGGTGTATAGCTTCTGTATGTGTCCTGGTGGTACGGTGGTCGCGGCGGCTTCTGAAGCGGGGTGTGTTGTCACTAACGGCATGAGCCAGTATTCGCGCAATGAACGCAATGCCAACAGCGGTATCGTGGTGGGTATTACCCCCGAACAAGATTACCCCAACGATCCTCTGGCGGGTATGGCGTTGCAACGGTTTTGGGAAGCGCGAGCGTATGAGTTGGGCGGTAAGACTTATCAAGCTCCCGCACAATTGGTGGGCGATTTCTTGGCGGGCAAACCTTCTAAAGAATTCGGTGCGGTACAACCCTCCTATACCCCTGGTGTGCATTTGTGTGATTTGGCGACGGCTTTGCCTGATTATGCGATTGCTGCGATCCGAGAAGCGTTACCTGCTTTCGCTAAACAGATCAAAGGATTTGATATGGCAGATGCGGTGTTAACGGGTGTGGAAACGCGCACATCCTCGCCGATCCGCATTAAACGACATGACGACACGCTGCAAAGTGTGAATACGGTAGGCTTGTATCCCACGGGGGAAGGCGCGGGTTATGCGGGCGGCATTCTGTCGGCGGCAGTAGATGGCATTAGAATCGCTGAAGCAGTGGGACTGAGCATGGCATCTTTTTATGCGTAAACCTAGCCATCCATTCACTTGTTTGACGGTGAAGCTGACAAAACAATGCGTTAGATATACTTTACTAAGTGTTTTATTGTAGAATTCGCTCTGATTATCTATATCGAATACAGCTTTTGATGTGTGTCTAGCATTTACACTGGCTGCTATCCAAGAAGAATACACTATGCTGAAAATTCAATTTAAACTGGTTGTGCTGCTGCTCCTGATGATGAGCGATGTATTCGCGGGCGATGTGGTGGTGATCGGTCATTCCAGTTTAAGTAAAATGGATGCAAAAACGATACAGAAGATTTTTTTGGGTAGGCTGATTGAGGTTGGTGGGCTGTATGTGACGGCGATCAATCTTAAGCCTTGCGCTTTACGAGAACATTTCCTACAGGACTTCTTGCAGCAGGATGATGATAAATATACGGCCTACTGGATGGTACGTCGTTACATCGGCAAAGGGTTGCCGCCTCGAGAGTTAGCCAACCCTGCTGAAGTCGTGGCTTTTGTCCAGACGACACCTGGTGCAATTGGCTATATTGAGGAGAAGGATCTCAAGCCTGGGTTGAATGTGATTGCCCGATAATTTTTTGTCATCTGTTCTCTAACTAATCATATTATATTGAGTGAAGGGTGTTCCTCACACCTAGGGGACTGTACCTACCATGATTTCCCCTAACGCATGAAACTACGCAACATCTCCCTTTGGTTTTCCATACTGGTTTTGTTGATGCTCAGTGCTAATACTTTGTTTATGGTGCTGATTCAACAAGCCTATTCAAGCGTTCTTCAAGCACAGGATCATCGCCAGAAGTCGATTGCATTGTCCAATGAGTTGTATCAAGAGACCGAGCAATTAGTGCGGCTGGTGCGTGCTTATACCATCACGGGTCAGTCTCGCTATTTGTTTTATTACTACGATATTCTAGCCATTCGTCTTGGAGATAAGGCTGCGCCAGCTGCCTTAAATCCCATTACCTATTGGGATGATGTCATCGCTGGCAAAATTCAGCATAAATTACCACAAAATGGGATCAGGCTCTCCTTAGAGGAGAAGATGAAGCGATGGGGGTTTGGTAAAGCAGAATTCGCCGCTTTTGATGCGGTCTTAAAAGCCAATCGTGACATGAATCAAATTGAACAGATTGCTTTTGCCGCGACGCAGGGCTTATATGATCCTGTTAAGCAGGAGTTCATTTCTGAAGGCGAGCCACATCTTGATTATGCCAGTCAGCTGGTACATGGGGCAGATTACAATTTACGCAAAGCAGCATTGTCACATGCGGTTGAAACGTTGCTGTCTATCACTGATGCACGGACACGCGCAGAGGTTGCGCATGAGACCTCACGCTTGCAGCACTTGATTGTCTCCTCGTTGATGAGTATGGCGGCTACCATTATTTTGGTTATTGTTGCTTTTAAAACGGTGCGTCGCCGCGTTTTGCAACCTATTCAACAGCTTAAAGGCATTGCAGATGCCTTGACGGCAGGAAATTATGCGGTGCGTACTGAGCAAGCTACCAACGCGCGTAGTGTCGAAGAGTTACGGATACTCGGTCAGACTTTCGATAGCATGGCGCAATCTATTGAGGGTGATATTGCGGTTCGTCTTGCGGCGATACAGCAAACTAAGGCGGCACTGGATAGTGTTCAAAAAAAGAATCGTCAAATTATGGAAAGCATCGCCTATGCCAAAGTCATACAGGCGGCCGTTTTACCCTCAACGGATTTAGTGGATGCTGTTTTAGGTGATCATTTTATTTTGTGGGAACCCAAGGATATTGTAGGCGGGGATATTTACGCCGTTGCGCGCGTCAATCATGGCGTGATGGTGGCGGTCATAGATTGCACAGGACATGGCGTGCCAGGGGCATTGATGACGATGATTACTATGTCTTCCATCAAACAAATTATCAGCGAGGGGAGTTGCCGTGGCCCTGCTGAAATGTTGAAGAAGTTAAATGCTTTGATAAAACTCTCGCTTTATCATCAGGCTGAGGGTGAATCCAAAATGGACGATGGATTGGAAATCGGTGTGTGTTGGTTTGATTTTGATCGTCCAGAGCTTCGTTTTGCAGGTGCAAGATTCCCGCTCTTAGTCGCCTATCAAGGTACTTTAACGGTGCTTGAGGGTGATCGAGCGCAATTGGGTTATAAGGATGTTAATGTCGATTATGTCTTTAGTGAGAGGACTATGCCGTTGCTGAATGGACAGCGTTTCTATCTCTATTCGGATGGTTTTATTGATCAAGTGGGTACGAATAACTTCCCTTTTGGACGGCGAAAATTACACCAGTTGATTCAAGAAAATGCGCATAAGTCGATGTCTGAGCAAGGAAAAATATACCGTCGTGCCCTTGTGACTCACCAAGGTGTACAAAAGAGACGTGATGATGTAACGATAATTGGATGGGAAGTGCGCGTAGCTTAACGAGCAACACGTCCTACATTGCTCCGTTCTGGTTGTGATGTTCGTCAAAATGAGGTTTTTGTTGCGTCAACCAGATGCGTACTTTTTCTGGTAAGAAGGTAAAGTGAATCTCATATTTCAACACTAAGTTATCCACGCACTGCAATACTTTGGCATAAAGATGTGCATCTTCAGTTTCATCGGTGGGTGTATGGAGGTTGATTTTGAGATTGTCATGAACGGCAAGCTCTAGGGATGAAATAACAATAGCCGATTTTTCAGCCAAACAAATGATATGTCCTGACCAAATTTTCCCGTAAGAATGTTTGCCGTCGAGTACTTCAAAGTTGAAGGTCAAATGATGCAGTAAGTCTTGATAAACGATGGTTTGTTGGGGTAGCGACACGTCGTAAGGGGCATTGATGCCAATGATGTTGTGTATCCTCACGGGCTTGCTCACCCCTTTGAATGGGACGAGAAAGTCGCCATGCAGCCTGACGGCATGGGGCGGTAAATTGGCAAGCGTGGAGTCTGTCGCTAGTATTTGCCCGCCCACTGTGTAGGATTCGACGCGTGCCGCCAAGTTGACACTACTGCCCACCACAGTATATTTCATGCGCATATCGGAACCTACATTGCCTGCAATCACCTTGCCCGTGTTGATGCCGATGCCCATTTCCAGTTCTGGAAAACCTTTTTGACGATTATTGGCATTGACATTGACCATTGCCAGCTGCATTTCGATGGCGCAAGCAATGGCGCGCGCCGCGTCATCTGGGCGCGTGATCGGCGCACCAAACAAAATCAGAATCCCGTCCCCGACAAATTCGTTGACCGTACCTGCGTATTTGAAAATGATGTTAGTCATTTCTTTGAGGTAGTCATTCAGCATGCCGACGACCGCTTCAGGGGGGTGTGAAGATGAAATGGAGGAAAATCCGCGCAAATCTGTCATCACCACAGTGACTAGTTTGCTTTCTCCCCCCAGATTTAAACCTTCGGGCGACTCCAATAGCATAGCCACAATTTCATCCGACATATAACGGCCAAATGTTTTGGTAATGAACTGATTTCGCAGGTTTAGTTCTTTGGTTTTGTGCGTCAGTTCGGCTTGATGGCGGTCATTCATGCGTACCAGACGTTTAGTCTGGGTTAGAAGTTTTTTGTAATCTTTTAACAAGCGGGAATGCGCTGTGATGAGTGTTTGATCGTCGCGCGGAATAGCTAGGGATTGCTCACCCTCGGTGAGAATAGCCTCTTCCGTAGCAAAAAGAGAATCTTCAGACATTTTTTTCTACTAGAATAAACTCAAGTGCATCGAGGTCTTCCTTGAATTCCTCACCATATTCCAGCGCACCTTCATTCCCCTTGGCATATATCCAGTTCACGACAACTTTTCTCCCTGCGTTAGCGGCTGCTTCTAGTAGATCAAAAAAATTCATCAGGGCTTTCGATGAGCTGGAATTGAAATAAATTATTTCCAAGTTCACAGTTATGGCTCGTTCCTTATTGTTATTCAAAAAGTTTTTCAGCCATTCGAATACGGGCGCGTAAAACACTACCGTATCTTCTGGGTATGATTCACCCAGCAACTCAAGAATGCCAGTAGCATAATCGAAGCGTATTTCAGGTGTTGCAGTTGTTTTTTCTATGATCAAATTTTCCATGATTATCCTTGGATATCAAAAAGTGGCTTTAATGGTGAAGTATGAATTTATCTCATCAAGTTTGCGAAAATCGAACTCAATGGCATTACTCGACTTTCGCGCCATTTCAATGAAGCCTAGCCCAGCCCCTTTGCTATCCGCATCGGGTGTCATGCGTCGCTGCTCTTTATAATACTGTTTTAACTCATCCTGATTCATATTCTGAATCATTGTCAGTCGATGGTTTAATTTTTCAACTTTATCTGTAGGCAACATATTTCCGCAAATCACATAGTAATGATTATCCTCTTCCATGCCCACTGTGATTGTCCCGACGCCCACCATTACACCCTTCATAGCAGGAACGGGCTGTCTCTCACTTGAATAAAATATGATGTTCTGGGCTTGCTCTATCACCGTGGCAAATATCTTTGCCTCCAGATTTTTATCAACATTGAACAGAGACATTTTCATCTTCAACACTTCACCCAATTGAACCATAAAACTATGAATCAACACGCCGTTGAACGTCAGGAAAATTCCATTTTGGGTAATTCCTTCACGGTATTGAAAAAAATCATTCACTTTCATGGAGACCTCTTTCTATGAAAAACAAAATACGCCATTATTGTCAAGAACGCTTGCGTAAGCATATTTGATTAAACCTTAAAGCCGATTACCGAAACATCATCACGCCTTAATGCACTTCCCTGATATGCCAGAAATTTATGGTAAATATCGTTCTTCTGCTCAAGCAGTGGCAAATGCCCCGCCTCCTGCATCCACTGCATCATTCGTTTTCGCCCAACGCCCCATCCTGTTTCCGCGCCAATCTGGTCAACAACGCCGTCCGAAGCAAGATAGAAAGTCATGTTCTTGTCTGGAATTATTTCATGAGTTTCAAACAGTTGATCACTTGGAATACCACGATAGCCCATGCCAGACTTGCTTCCCTTGATGACTTTCACCGCAGCATTTTCCAAAATATACAAATCGAAACGGGCTCCAGCGAAAGTCATCTTCGTATTGTCGGCATTCAAGTAGCACACCCCCATTTCAATTCCGTCGTCCGATTGACCGTGCTCGGTGTCCTGATTAAGCGTGTTTTGCAGGATGCCGTGCATGCGCTGCAAAAGCTTGCCGACCTCTCTGGGCGGAGTATCGTTGATCGCCCTTTCCAGTGCTCCAGCAGAAAGCATGGTCATGAATGCGCCAGGAACACCGTGTCCCGTGCAATCGCCCAGAATAATTAGGCAACCTTTGCCCCAAGTCTTGCACCAGTATATATCGCCGCCCACAACATCCCTAGGCTCCCATAATACAAAATGGTCTGGAACGAAACGGCTGAAATGATCCTCTTGTGGCAGAATTGCGCGCTGGATACGAGAGGCGTATTGGATACTACTGTGTACGGTTTTATGAGCCACTTCCAATTCCCCGAGAGCTGTTTTCAGCTCGTTGGTACGTTCCTCCACGCGCTGCTCCAGATTAGCGTAAAGCAGGGAGTTCTCAAGAGAAATTGCCGCTTGTGCGGAAAGCATATTTAAGATTTCTAGCCGTTGTGGGGTAAATACCCCACTAGCGAGGTTATTTTCCAGATAGATGATTCCGATCACTTTGCCTTGATGGATGACAGGTGAGCAAATTACAGATATGGGCTGCTCTTTTATCACGTAAGCGTCGTTGCCAAATCTGGCATCTGAAAATGCCTCGTTGAGCACCACGCTATCATTGGTGCGGGCTACATAGTGAATAATGGATACCGCCACCTTTGTGGCATCCAAGGGAATGCCGCCGAGAATTCGTACTTCACTCTCGTTGATTGCAGCTTCCGCTTCCATCAGCAATTGACCTTCTTCAACACGGATGAAGCAACCTTTTTCGGCTCCTGCATTTTCAATGATGATGCTCATCAATGTGTGCAGCAGTGCTGAGAGTTTGATTTCGCCAGCGATGGCTTGCGTTGACTTAATGACCGAATTCATATCGATAGCGGAGGCATCCATCGTACGGCTCCCTCCACCCCTTGTGGTTGCAGATACGGCATCCTTGGATGCTTTGACGCGCAGCAGTTGCGGATATTGTATTTCCATCTGCTCAACTTTGCGCAGTGCTCCCCAGCGGTAATAGAGGTAAGAAGCGGCAGCGAGGTAACCGTCTGCCGCTTTGGTTAAACCAAGGCTGAGCAGGCACTTGGCCGCAAGCTCGTTTGCTTGTGCCTCGTCACGCTGGAATCCGCTGGCTCTTGCAGCGGCAATCGCCTGTTCATACAACCCCAGTGCTTCGGGAATAGCATTTGCCAGACGAGCCAGTTCAGCCTGCATGGTCAAACTCAGATGCCGAAAATTGTCTGGACAGACATCTGCCCACTTATTCATCTGTGCTAAATCAGCCTGTAGCCGTAGTTGAATTGCCTGCTGCCCGACCTGATCCATTTCTCTGAACAAGGCGGCACGGGTCAGGAACGCCACAATGCAAAAACGCACAAGCTGGGGAAGCGACATGGCGGAGGCAATCATCTTATCCATTGCCTCAACGTGAGGAAGCGCACCCCTGTAATCATCGTAAAGGGAGTGGATCTCAGCCTTGTAGATATGATGGTTGGCAATCCCAGTCATAAAATGCCGCTGATTCATGTTTTCCACGCAGGATGCTTCATTGAAAGAAGCATCGTTCATCGAGTACATGCCGTCTGTCAGGCCTTGGAAATTGAGCTGCATCTGCAGGAACAGGGTGCCAGAATCCAGCGAGTCTCGATATTCACAATCCCTGACGATCTTCAGATAACTGCGTTGCTCACGCGAGGCAACACTCAGCTCCAACTTGGGATCCCAGATGATGCAGTCTTGGGCACTGAAGGCTAGGTATAGCAGATCCCCAGATTGATAGCCCGCCTCAATACCCTTCAGGAACCAGGGTGTCATGCTCGACCAGTGATGGCTCCAGTGGTGAACAAACATGGCGTAGAGATAGATGATGCGCGACTTGAGCCTGATATCATTGAACCGTTCATTCATGTCCACACCGAGCTTGCCGTACTGGTAGCCCAGAGCTGGATTATCCAGCACCCCACACAGCAGCATGCCGTAGGCGGCGTAAGCAAAAGCTGACTCTGGGCTGCTGCCATAACGCAGCGAGAGGTTGACGGATTTCAGTACCAGATAGGGAAATATGTTACCGCTGCCAGAAAGAAACGCAGCAGGAAAAACCTCCATCAACAGACGGATGGCGACTTGGGATTCCGCCTCCGTGACTGCTGGTGCATCAATCAAATCGGCGATTGAGCGTCCATTCAGGTTCGTTTCCACTGCGGCAATTTCCGCTGCAATGTCATCGGCATCGGGTTGATTGATCAGGTCAACGCCCAACAGCGAGAGTCCAGATAAGGCGGCCTGCATCGACTCGCGCATTTTGCCAGTAGTGCTGTATTGGCGCGTACGCGCAGAGAGGATTTCCGCTTTCGTCAGTGCGGTTCGCGCCTGCTTCAGTATCGTCTCTGCCCACGCGTCGGATGCCTCATAATCAGCGGTCAAATAGGTGCACTGTTGAACCTCTCGACTTAAGGCCAGCATCAGCTCATACTCTTTTTTCCATGCGTCATCGCCAAGCAATGTCTGACCGATCTGCAGGAAACCGAGCGCAGACTGATATGCGGAAGATCGCTGGGCTTTCAGACCTGCTTCCAAATTCATGCAGGCCAGTTCACGTTGTTCAGTCGGATCATCTATGAGCGCGCGTCCAGCATTCATGTGCTCCACGATCTCAATGAGCCGCTCCTCGCGAACCTGTACTGAACTATGTTGCAAGATCAGTCGCCCTACCGACAAATGCACGGCCAGCTTGCTGTCCGCGTCGATCAGCGCGTAGGCAGCCTGCTGCACGCGATCATGCTGAAATTTGTAACGGGGATTGAGCGGTTCGCCACTGTCAATATTCGACTCCAGCGTGTTTTCATTCCCGTCATTGACCTCCATCATGCCAACGAACTTGTAGCTCTCGCTCAATGGCAGCACCATGTTGCGCCTGAGTGCCTCGTGCAGTGCCGCACTGGTCTGTTGCATCGATTGCCCGTAGATGACGGAGAGGGTTTGCAGATCGAAACTGTTGCCGATACAGGCAGCCAGTTGCATTACCTGCTGCGTGGATTCGTTCAAACGACGCAGGCTGGTGACCAGGAAGTCGACGACATTGTCGCCAACCTTCGCATCCTGCACTGCCGCTAGGTTCCAGCCCCAGCGTCCTCCCTCTGGGTCAAAGGTGATAGAGCCGTCTTCGTGCAGACTTTTGAGCAGCTCATTGATAAAGAAAGGGTTGCCATTGGCCTTTTCATAAATGATTGCGCTCAGGGACTCGCAACACCTTACATCACTGTGCAGGGTGTCCGCAATCAAGCGATCCACCGAGGAACGCTCTAGTGGCTGAAGTAAAAGCTCGGTGTATTCATGCGACTTCTGGATCTGGTTCAGGGTCAAGCTCAGCGGATGGCGTATATCCACGGCATTGCTACGGTATGCGCCGATGATAAAGAGATGCTTCAAATCGCGCGCGGTGACTAGACGCTGGATCAGATTCAGTGTCGGTACGTCGCTCCATTGCAAGTCATCAATGAAGATAACCAGTGGGTGTTGCTGAGTAGCAAAAACCTTGACCAGACTCAAAAAAATCATCTGAAATCTGTTTTGTGCTTCGGTGGGGGGTAACTCAGGTACGACTGCCTGTTTACCAATAATAATTTCAAGTTCTGGCACCAGATCAATGATGACCTGTCCGTTCTGCCCCAAAGCCTCATGCAACGCATTGCGCCATACATCGAGACAGGCTTTGGGTTCACCAAGTAGCTCTTGCATGAGGCCGCTAAACGCTTTCGCCACGGCACTGTATGGCGTGCTTTGGTGGAACTGGTCGAATTTACCCTGAATCAAATAGCCGTGTTTTCGCACTGCCGTTTTGCCGAATTCATTGATCAGTAAAGACTTGCCTACACCTGAATAGCCCGATACAAGACATAACTGTGTGGTGCCATCGACCACTTTTTCAAACAATGCATCCAGCTGATTCAGTTCCTCCTCGCGACCATAGAGCTGCTGCGGTATCTGGAACCTACGCGGAATATCCGCTACGCCCAGATCAAAGGGTTGAATTTTTCCACTGCGTGAAAATTCGTTGCGACACCGCTCAAGATCAATCACCAGACCATAAGCACTCTGATAACGATCTTCGGCATTCTTGGACATCAACTTCAGGACAATCTGTGAAAGTGGCTCAGGTAGTTTGTGATTGATTTCATGGGCGGCGGGCGGCGGCTGGCTGATGTGGCGATGTATCCACTCCAAGGCATTTTCGGCGTTGAAAGGCAACTTCCCTGTCAGGAGTTCGAAAAACGTCACCCCCAGTGAGTAATAGTCAGACCGATAGTCCACATCACGATTCATGCGCCCAGTCTGTTCTGGCGATAGGTAGGGCAAGGAGCCCTCCAAGCGATTGGACATGGTAATGCCTTGGCGTTCCCGTGATAACTCTGAAGCGATGCCGAAATCAATCAGACGCAACTCACCCGATACGGTATCAATCAGTACATTCCTAGGCACAATGTCCTTATGCACCAGTTCCTGCTCATGCAATTGCCCCAAGATCCACGCCAGACGCACGGCGATTGCGAAAAATTGCTCAAGTTCAAGCGGCTGATTTTGACGTGCGGCCATGAAATCGGCCAGAGAAATGCCGTGAGGCTCCATCTCGATAGCCAGATTGCCAGCACCATAGGTCAGCAATGAATAAACACGGATGACCCCGCTAATTTTTAACTTATTGGCTATTTGAAATTCGCGGTGGAGCTCCGTCAAGTCTTGCTTGCGTGGATACTCGGTATTAAGCGTTTTGAGGATAACCTGCTCACCGTCTGAATCGCGCACCGCGCGATAAATAACCCGCGATCCAGACTCGTGGACTAATGCCACGAGTTCGAAGCCAGGTACTTTTACCGCCGACACGTGAACGGGATAAGACATGTTATGAATCAAACCCCAAATAGGCGTGCAAAGGTGTCATGGTATGCCTGCTGTGCATTATCGCGCAGCGGAACACCGTGTCCACACAAGACATGTTTGAATGGGATCAGTTTGAGACGCTTAAAATCCTCTGCCTGCGGTGCACATACATGCATCCAAGCGGGCCCCAGATCCGCTGGCCTAAAGAAACCCACTCCACGCATCGCGGCGACGGTTTCATCAAGGCAAAATTCATCTGGTTCGACCCAATTTTGCAAGGAGTCACAGGCGATCATGATGCCGCCTTCACGGTCGAGTCGCAGGATGGCTTCTGGTCGCTTGCTGGTCTTGAACTCGAACAGGGTGCAGTCAGCAAAGGGCATCTCGCCGCCAGGGGTGAGGACTTTATGCGCCTGAATACCATCTGGTATGGTCATTCCCAGCAGACTCCAATACGTCGCGCCATAACGTTGTACATAAAAGGGATCGTCCACGCCGTGCATATCGCCGATGCGTATAACGTTGACCACTTTGCCCAATGCATCAAGCTCGGCAAGCCCCTGCTCATCAAGCCGCACGGAGTTGATAATACTGAGCTGATCGCCCTCGCGCACGATGGTCATGTTACGGCTGAATTGCCATGTTGAACCGAAAAATTCGTTGCTCATACTCCCCGTAACAAAAAACACATCGGGGAAAACCTGGGTTATAGCACCATGTGGCATGGCGTTGCGATATTGGTTCATGGGTGCAGCTCTCCTTTTGTTGTCATCGTGGTATAAAAATATTCACTGGGAATGTGAACTGGCTCAAGTCTGCCCTGAGCGGAATGGGCAGAAATTTTAATCATACACATAGCGTCCCACGTACTTGAACTCTGCATCGTATTCGTGCAAATAGGCGTTGAGGTACTTGCGACCCGCTGCGGAGATGCGATCATGCCGAATATCATCCAGTACCTCGCTCCCGTCACTGGTATCGAGTCGCTTGAGATGAAACAGTGTCATGTCTTTTCCGCCGAACAGACCCCTCAGACAATCGAGCTTTGCGCGCGCATGCTGCATGTCGAACACCGCACCCGCCAGCGCAGTGTAAAGTGGATATTGAGCCAGCGTCTGCTGGTTAAAAATCGGCATGGATATAGCAGCAGGGTGTTGGAACGGGGGATAGTTGTGCTCTGGATGAATCGGGTGTTCGCGCAATTTTTCAATATAGGCTTTATTCAAACCAGCACTCATCGCCCCTTTTAGCAGGATGTTGAGATAACGCCGCGTGGGCAAACAAGCGTCATCGAGATAGCCAGGAATGCCGACATAGGTAATCGCCGACAACTTCCCTTCGTCCGTATCTAAATCCACAGTAATGCGATCGTACCCCACGCCGTAGGCTTCCGCAGCATCTAGCATCGCCAAATGTTCATCTTCGCATAGGTGAACCAAGCCCTGCACCTGATCTGTTGGATCTTGGGAGGGGTGAATGTTGCCAACGCCCCCTTCGTGACGGAACCAGTGCTGCACATTGAACAAAAGCTTCCAGCTAGGCAACACCGCGAGTTGCGAACGGTGTGGCACAACACCTTTCGCCTTCAGTGAAGTCATGTTTATGTTTGATCCGTAACCAAAATAGTAGAACATCAATTTACTTTCAAATATTTTCTGGGTTGACTGGTCAAGCGTACATTCATCACGCATCCAGTTCGTCCTGATTTAACGATTCAATTGCTCATGCTAGTACCTAATTTGCTGAGATCCTCAAGAGCATCCATCAGCATTCCAGCCACATTAAAATTGGTTTGTTTGGTAATTTCTTGCATACAAGTCGGACTGGTTACATTTATCTCTGTCAGGTAGTCACCAATAATGTCAATCCCAACCAAGAATAATCCTTGAGCATTTAATACAGGTCCAAGTGTATCGGCAATCTCACGATCTCTTTCAGATAGTGGCTGGGCGATGCCAGTACCGCCTGCGGCGAGATTGCCACGCGTTTCACCTTCTTTGGGAATTCGAGCAAGCGCATAGGGTACGGGTTTCCCCGCAAAAATGAATACCCGTTTATCTCCCATGCAAATTTCTGGGAGATATTTTTGCGCCATGACGGTGCTTTTACCAAAATTTGATAACATTTCTATAATTGAGCTAATGTTCGGATCATTTGTGGTCAGTCTAAATATGCCCTTGCCACCCATGCCATCAAGTGGTTTGAGTATTATATCGTGATGTATAGATAGAAATTTTCGAATTGCAACTTCATTTCGAGAAACTAAGGTCGGTGGCGCAAATTGATGGAATTTTGCGATAGAAAGCTTCTCATTAAAATCACGAAGTGATCGCGGATTATTTAACACGACCGCACCTTGCTCAACCGCCAGCTCAAGAAGATACGTGCTATATAAGTATTCCGCATCAAAAGGCGGGTCTTTGCGAACAAGGACAAATTGAAATTTTGAAAGTGGTGATACTTTCCCCTCTCTAAGTTCAAACCAATTTGGTTCAAGACCCGTTAGATGAATAGGATAGGTTGAAGCACATACTTGCCACCCTTCAAGAATCAAATCTTGCTGATGGAATATATAAACGCTGTGCCCTCTCGCTTGCGCTTCTTTTATGATCGCAAATGTTGAATCCTTAGCTGGTTTGATCGTTTCCAGCGGGTCAATAAGTATCGCTATATCCATATCTTAAACGAGCCAAAGTAAAGGTGGGAGGGGTAAGACGGATATTGCCAGATACGGTTTCTAGAGAGCAGTATTCTGCTCACCTAATGAGTTCATTTTGGCAATAACCTTCTATAAACTACGGACAAGTTATTCTACAATCAAATCGTTGTTCAGCACACTGGCAGCACTAAATAATTTCACCACAAAAACAGCCCCACCCTTTAGAATTGTGCTTCCGAACTAATCCATTGTTGCTTCTCTGCTTATCATCAGCACCAAGAATGCCAGATTAGTCTTACGCACAAATGACACCGTCGCTACAATTTTATAAGGTGCAGTTGAAATGAACAGTGAACGAGCCGAATGCGGCAATCTCCCCCTGCTGTTGGCACGGCTAAGCCATGATCTGGAGCAGTACCAGCGTTTTGAATTTCCCGATGCACTAAACCAGATAGATCAGTGGCGGTCAGCCTTGAGTATCGCGCTGCCAGAAGAGGGCGTGGGCATTGATCAGGTTTTGGTGGAGCTAGGACGGGATGTGATACCCAATGGTTCGCAGATACCCAATCCTGGCTGCACCTCGTTTATCACCACGGGTGCCACAACCATCGGTGCTTTGGCAACTTTGGCGGGATCGGTTGCTTCACCGCAGCGCATTGGTGTCCACGCGTTTAATCTACTTGAAGAGATTTCGCTACAATGGCTGATGGAGATGTTTGAACTGCCGCCTAGTATGCAGGGTATCTACAGCAGCGGTGGATCAGTCGCTAATTTGATTGCGCTGGGTGCGGCACGCCAAGCGGCGTTCGAGCGAATAGGCATTGATCCCGCGCGTGAGGGCGTAAATCGACCTTGTCGCATTTACACCACCGAGGCGAGTCATCACACGATTCTTCGAGCCGCTGCTGTACTCGGCATGGGGCGCGCGTCGGTGTTTAATATCGCTACCGATGCCAGCGGCTGCATGTTGCCCGAAGCATTACAAGCACAAATTAAGCGGGATGCAGGACTTGAGCATCTGCCAGTCGCTATTGTTGCCAATGCGGGGACAACCAGCTGTGGTGCTATTGACCCGTTGCAGGCTCTGGGGCGCATTGCGCATGCGCATGGTATCTGGTTTCATGTGGATGGTGCCTATGGTCTGCCTGGCATTCTGGATCCTGAAGTGAAGCCTAAGTATGAGGGCTTGCAACTGGCCGATTCGGTTACCGTTGATCCTCATAAATGGCTGGGTGCACCTGTCGGTATCGGTGCCACATTTGTTAGGGATCGAGCACTATTGCACCGCGCCTTTACGCAGGAGATAAGTGACTACCTAGAAGGGGCATTCTGCGATGAACAGGCGAAACATTCTTTGGATCAGCCAGGATACGACTATAACGATCTGGGCGTAGAGCTATCGGCACCCTCACGCGGTGCAGTGGTCTGGGCACTAATTCGTGAGATCGGCAAGCAGGGCATGGCGGAACGCGTCTGCCGCCATAACGCCATGGCGCGCAGCTTGGCACAGCGCGCCCATGCTCACCCCAATCTAGAGGTGGTTCAGGAGCCGACGCTGTCAATCTGTTGCTTCCGTTATGTGGACAATAAGCATCCAGACCTCAACGCGCTAAATCAGCGCATCCACAGACAAATGGTCCACAACGGACGCGCCATGCCCAGCACCGCCATGGTCAATGGCGTACTCGCCATTCGCCCTTGCTTTGTCGGTGCCAGAACAACATGGAAACATGTTGATGAACTGATTGAGGAAGTCGTCAGTATAGGTCAGCGATTCTCCGCGTAAACATTCCATTTCCTGATTAGCCGTGAAGTTTAGCAGATTGCGCTGCACCGTTTTGCACCCTTCTCCCGTATGCGGGAGAGGGAATGCTGAACTTCGTGGTCAACTAGGTTTTGTTTTATTTCACACCAAAAATCAATAAGATACGGCGCATGAAATCATAAATTGCGCGATAGCATTGAGCAAATCCCGTAATGTGCGCGCCCCTATGCTCCGTTTTAGTGCTTGCTAGTATTGTTTTGTCTTGTGTATTTTTGGGTTCCGTATTGCTGGTCGGCGGGTAGGTTTTGTCATACGGATTGATAAAGACGGGTTTATCGGTTCGTGGCGTGCTCCGCTGGAAGACGTACTCGAATGTCTCTGACATCTGCACGCGATCCCCTAGCCCCCAGCGAGCCTTTGGAATACCAAACCACTCAAGTAGTGTGGACAGTATTGAGGTGGCACTGAGCGCGGCTTCCCCTGAACTTCTGAACACGGTATTGGGGTTGACCCAAGGGGAAACAACGATAGTAGGGACACGCGGACCGAGTACATCATAAGCAAAACCGTCGTTCGAATCGTTCGGCCACGGATTGACGCTCTTCGGTGGCGGCACATGATCATACAGACCGCCCCCCTTGCTAAAGGTGATCACCAGCGCGGTTTTCTCCCAGCCAGGACCGTTCGCAATGGCCTGATAGAGCTTGTTTAACTCCACTTCCCCTGGAACCAGATCGCCGCCAGGATGATAGGAGGTCGCCCCTGCTGGTGCAATCCAGCGTGGCTCCAGAAAAGAAAATCGGGGCAAAGTACCTGCTGCGGCATCGTTGTAGAACTGTTCGATGGGCGCAACGTAGTCTGTGCCGCCAGCGGCAACGTTGGCATCGACCGTGGGAATACCGCCTTCTAGGTACAGGTGATAGGTGAAGATATGATCGATCCACTTGACGGACCAGTAGATCTTCCAGTCCGAGATGCCGTTGTTCCACAACACCTTCCAGATCGATTGCCGACGGGCTGTTTCTGGAAAATATTGATACTGAATACCTCCCTCATAGGTAGTAGTAATGTTGAAAGCCGAGCCTGTCAGGGCGAAAGCTCGGTTGCTGTCGGTGCCGCCAGGCATCGCGCTGAACCATTCATCGCTGACCGCAAACGAGGCTGCCAAGCCATTGAGTACGGGCAGTTGCTCAGGTGAGAGCGTTACCATCACTTCGCTGCTGGCATTGTTGCTAACGAATCCACCCATGTCAGGAGTGGCACCAGAAAAGTAGCCTTGGTAACCCATGCTGTACTGTTGGCGGATGGAATCTGGGGTGCCGTGAAAGGGATCAATGACGGGTGCGGTCAGATCGTAGTCTGTACTCAGCTTGCCATCCATGAATTGGTAAACCCCGTAGGTTTTTCCGTTCGCCTGATTACTGTATTCGGTACTTGTACCCTTGAAAGGGGGGGCGGCGTTGATGTAGTTCAGGTCTGGCGGATTATTTGCATAGAGCCAGCCGAGTACACTGTCCATGGAACGGCTTTCAAGCATGTAAACCACCACATGTTCAATCTTGTCACGCATGAAGTCCATGGTGCCAGGCGTAGCTGCCGCCACCGTATTGACGGGTACTGGCTTTTGGATAGCGGTAAGCACACTGGCGGCGTTGAAGGCTACAGGCAGCGTGCCTGAATGTACCCGCCCCTCTAGCGGATTGGTCAGTCGCGGGTCGAATCGCCACAAGGTGTAGGCACGGGTGTTCGGCACCCAATCCAGCAGATACTCACCAATGACCAACAGCTGGTGGGACGCATCGATATGGGGCCAGCGACCTTCAGAGATCACTGGCAGCTGTAGCGGTGTCATTTTCTGGGGGTCGAAGCTCCACACGCGGTAGATAGCGTCGGTCGCAATCCACTCCAGCACATAGTTGCCTATGGGTAAAAGCTGGCTGCCTTCACCGATAAGCGAGAAAGCATCCTGAGGGGTAATGGCATTCGGCAGCGGGTCGTTGCTCGCGGGATCGAAATTCCAGAGACAATAGGTGCCACGAGTCGAAGTCGGCATGTAGGCAAGCACATAGCCTGTCATGGGAACAAGCTGGAGAATATCAAGCAAGGGTACTTGATTCCAGGTGAAATGGTCATAGAAGCCAGTGAATTTGGTCTGACTCCACGCCCCTTGTTGTACCGCCTCGCCGTTTAACGGATCTGGTTTTGTTGGGTCAAAGTCAAATACCCGATAGTTGATATTCGGCTGATCGCTGCCACTCTTCTGCGGCGGCGTATTGTAGGAGATCAAATATCCCCCAATGGCGATCAGGTAGCCAGGGCTAGGGAAATTCGCGTCAAGGTTGGGGGCTACAGGTGTAAATAGCTCTGGGCTGTTGGGGTCGAACTGCCAGACAGAGTATGTGTCGTTTGCGCGGTTCTGGTTGATGACGAAGGTAGGTGCTACGGATATATTCTGGCTATTGATACTCATTCGCTATCCCCTTATTGATATTTCATAAATGATGACAACTATTTCTCTTTTCGTGCGTAGCACCCAAAGTCACGCATTCTTTGACACCCAGTTTTAACCCCTGAAATACGCTTTCCTGCTACGTGATCGAATATATCAACATGGCTCGCGCCTGATTTATCCTGCGCAATAAAATCGGCGCATCATTTTGTCGTGGAACAATATGTGGCTGGATATTTGATCGGCGTTCTGTCTGGCGTGCTGCCATTACATTGCAGATTGAATGTCGCGCAACTTAGCGGCTGATTGCTGGCATTGTTAGCGCAGGCATTGTTGCTGTTGCTATTACAGAACTGCTCCGCCGCATAGGGGCATTTGCATGCCATCGCCTCATTATTGTCAAATGCCGTGTAATTGTAGTCGAGACGTGCTTGTACGCATACATTGTGCCCAGCAGGATTTTTCCACTTTTTAGAACAGCTTGCCTTGGCACTATCTGGATCAGCTCCTAGTGACAGTTTTTGGATAACACATGCCGAAGTGAGGTCGGTAATTTCACTAGGAATCAGTTGCTGGCTGTCCGCAGGACAATGCGTTGTGTCGGTGTCCCCAGGGCAGCATTGGTAGGTGGTGACATCAGGGTGGCTGCTGGCAATCCAAGCCGTTGGCTTAGTCTGTCCTGGCAGCGTTGCGGTGCCCACCCCGCTTACTGGTACTGGTTTACCTGTGCCTTGATAATTGATCAACTGTCCAAACACTTGCTGTGCTGGGGAGCCGAGTACTAATACTGGCAAAGTCTGTCCAAATGACGTGCCAGACGGCGGATTGGTCAATACGCCCAGCATGCTGTTGTCGTATCCAGAGGAAGCAGCAAAGTACGACGTTGTTCCGTTAATGGCAGAGGCCTGACCCGATCCAGGTGCCGCAATTGGGTGTGCGTCGACGATTGTGTCATACAGGATAGGGTTTTTTATACCTGCCGCCTGCATTAGGCGGTTCCAACGCCCCATGGTGAAGTTGGCCAAATAGTTCGAGCCACAGAGCGAATCGTTGGGCGGGTAATTGAGGAAGGTCACCGCTTTTTGCTCTACCACTGGCAATCCGAGCGGCAGGAAAAATGCCCAATCTTTTGCTGCTGGGTTGTTCCAGCAACCCGCCGCGCCTTGACAGGCGAGTACGCTATCCCAGCCAGTTGCCCCAGCATTGACGAAGTTCTGCATCATCGAGCCATATTTCTTCACTTTGCTAAGTGTTTTGTACACGGGGGTGGTGATTGATACGGTGGCAGAAGTGCCGTTGTTCGCCGTGGTGACGGCAACTTTTGAGAACGGCAATCCATCATTCTTGAGGGATTGCTGGGTGTAGAGTTGTATCGACTGCGCCAATGTTGCAGGAATGCCGCTCTGGGTTTGGTAGAACGTCGGCAAGGACTGATCAGCCTTGTTCGGAAAAAGATGGAGAAGTTGCTCGTTGCTCAACGAATAAGTAACCGTGGTATTGCCTGCCGCAAAGGCCACGCCTATGAACGAAAGCACACCCCAAAAAACGGCGGCAACTTTAAGTAAATTATGACCCATTTTTTCTTCTCCTTATTCGCTTTATCGTTTGGATTTCGCCCTAAAACCGCTGCATAATAATGTAGTGGATTCGACCTTAAAGTGCAAATTTTGTCAGGATATCGCATTTAAGTGACAGCAAGATAATGGCTGATACTGCTTTTTGCCTTGATTTTTGATGAGCTGCACATCAACCCTTGTGCTATAGGTGACTTTAATCTATTGGATTTGAAAGTCAATATTAATCTATATGTTTTTATGCCTTATTTTTTTGATGTTTAAATTTATATTTTTTAAGTTGAATTTTTAATGCGATTACCAAACAGATTTTGTAAGTAAATTTGCGTGGTGAGCTGTGTTAAACCAGCATAAGCGAGATGAAGTGCTGCATGATCAAGGGGATGTTTGAGGAAGATTTCTCTGATACTAATCACTGTATCTTCTTGAAAATACAACTCGTCGTCGGACATTACTTCTCAACCAAATTAAACTCAACGAATTTAATGTCTTCTTTGAATTCTTCGCCATATTCTAGGGCGGACTCATTTTCAACGTCATAAATCCAATTGACAATTACCCGTTTCCCTTGGGTGGATGCGACATCCAATAAATCAAATAAATTCATTAAGACTTTGGATGTGCTTGAATTGAAGTAGAGAATTTCAATATTGGCAACAATTTCATCAAGATGATCACTAGCAAGAAAACTTCTCAACCATTTGAATACAGGGGTGTAAAAATCAGACGCATTTTCTGGATAAGATTCGCCACGTAAAGCCAGCACCCCAGTTGGGTAATCAAAGTAGATTTCAGGTGTTGCTTCTGTGCGTGCTATGACCAAATTGTCCATGATTTATGCCTATTAGATAACCGCTTTAATGCTGAAATATGAGTAGTATTCATCTAATTTAAAAAAGTCGAATTCAATGGTTTGACTGACTTTTCGAGCCATTTCGATGAAGCCTAAGCCCGCTCCTCTACTTTCAGCATCAGGTGTGATGCGGCGTTGCGCTTTGTAGTGTTCCTTCAGTTCGTCTTTGTTCATTTTTTGGAGTAGCGTGAGATTTTGACGCAACTTGTCAACTTTTTGATTGGTAATTCGATTGCCACAAAATACAAAAAAGTGATTATCTTTGAAACCGACGGTGATCGTACCCACCCCCATATTTTGGTGCTGCTCCGAGATCTGAACAGATTTTTCTGCCGAATAAAAGATAATATTTTGTGACTGCTCTACCACCAAAGAAAAGACTTTGAGTTCCAGTGAGCGATCGACGCTAAAAATCGATAATTTGCTTCTCAACGCGTCGCCTAATTTGATGATGAATTCTTGCGTAAATAGACCGCTAAAAGTCAGAAATATGCCGTTATCGCTCACCGTTTCTTGGTAATCGAAAAAATGATTCATCTCCATCTCTTATCCTCACTGAGAAAACGTTGACGTTGTGCTGCTTGGCGTTTATGTCACGTTGATTAGCGGCCATGCTGCAAGTATTGTAGCCCTTCAGGGTTAAAATGCCCCGATTTTTTATAAGTTGCCCATTTTTGGCAATTCGCCAACCAACGGCGCGACGTAGTCTAACCATGCTTGCGTCACATCATTACCTGCGGCGTTGATGTACTCATCCTTCATTTCGGTGGCTTCACGCGCAACGGAAGACAGTGGCGTGATGAAGCATTCGCTTTGGTAAGGCACATTGCTTAAGCGACGAATTGAAACCGAGCCTGGTTGTGCGGTGGTTGCAGCGTGTTCAACCGCAAATTTACCCACCGCACGCGCTTCTTGCGCATCAATTGGGGAAATAATGGTGGGAAAGGAACGTTGCAAATAGCCAAAGGTGTCGGCACGTACACGGACTTTTTTACCTTCAAAGGCTGATTTGATTAATGCTGCCAACGTATCGCCCAGCGCACCGCTTCCTGATAATTGAATGTTGCCATGAGAATCGCGTTCACCACTGGTGGAAATCGGCTGTCCTTCGCTATCGGTGATGCCTTCCGAGACAGCAATGACGCAACGCCCGTATTTTGCCACCACATCGCGCACATCTTGTTGAAAACTCTCGACGTTAAAGACACGTTCTGGCAAGTAAATCAAGTGAGGACCATCACCTTCGTTTTGACGTGCAAGTGCTGATGCAGCCGTTAAAAACCCTGCGCTACGTCCCATCACCACATTGACTTTAATCCCTTGTAAAGCACGATTGTCACGATCATCGCCCATAAATGCCAACGCGACAAAACGCGCTGCGGAGGCAAAACCAGGGCAGTGATCGGTTACTTTGAGGTCATTGTCGATGGTTTTCGGGATGTGTACGGTGCAGAAATCATAATTGGCTTCGCGTGCCATTTCCGCGATGATATGCGCCGTTTCAGCGGAATCATTACCACCAACGTAGAAGAAGTAGCGCACATCGTGCTTCTTAAATACTTCAAAGACTTGTTCGCATTCTGCCTTGCCTGGTTTCAGTCGTACCGAACCCAAAGCCGCCGCTGGCGTGGTGGCGACCAACTCTAGTTGTTCTAAAGATTGTGTGGTTAGGTCAATGAAGTCTTCTTTCATAATTCCCGCAATACCATGATGCGCACCCAAAATACCCGTGATGTTGGGTTGCAGGCGTGCCGCCAGAATCGCGCCCACCAGTGATTGATTGATGACAGCTGTCGGTCCTCCCGATTGCCCAATAACCATTTTCCCAACTAATTTATTTGCCATATTGATCTCCTTAAAATAGTGTTGCATTGTAGCTGAATCGGGAAATGACGTGCTCGGTGGGATATAACATTGTTGTGTACTATCCGTTTGCACCAAACATCATGCGCCGCCCCACAAATTGCTTCGCCATCGGCAGTGCATCCAGCACACTGAGTGCTGCGGCACGGGCGGGGCGTAGGGCGGGGAAATCATTAGAGAAAATCCGCACTAGACTATCCGTGAAGCGGATACCCGCATTCCTGTCCATGCTGCGACTGGCACGGTAAGTGGCGTGCATGGTTTCTGAACCGAGACTGTCGGGGGCGCAGTCCAAAATGATTTGTGCTAACTCCCACGCATCGCGCACCCCCATGTTGAAACCTTGCCCCGCCACGGGATGTAGGGTTTGCGCGGCATTGCCGAGCAACACGGTATGCGGCATAGGGCTGAGCTGCGGCGCACGTTTTAGACCCAAAGGAAAACTGGTGCGCTTACCGACGCTTAGGAATTCACCGACGCGATCACCAAAATGTTGATGTAATTCATTGAGGAACGTTGCGTCATCCCATGCCAGCATCACCGCCGCGCGTTCATGCGGTGCAGTCCACACCAATTCGTAGCCGTCTTGATAGGGCAATAGCGCGACAGGGCCTTGCGTCGTAAAGCGTTCAAATGCCGTGTCGGGCAAGTGCGAGGCGGCGGTGACATGGGCAATCACGGCACTTTGACCGTAATCATGGAAACTCGGTGGATACGGCTGCGCCAATAATTTTCCGCCATCTGCAACCACTGCCAGACGTGCGGTCAAGGTCGTTTCCGTTTTGCCCTCACGTTGATACTGAATCACCGCATGATCTGCTTCGCCGCGCAATTGCAGCACGCGTGTTTGATAGATGGTGTGGGTATCACTTTCCTGTAATGCCGCATCCAAGCCATCTTGCAGCGCGGCATAAGGCAAGACATACCCTAATTCGGGCACGTGTAGATTCTCAGCTTGCAACTTGGCACGACCAAAACTTTGCCGCTGTGAAATATGAATCGTGCGGATTGCAGTGACCTTTTGCAAGGTGCGCCACACATTCAACTTATCCAACAACAATCGACTGCCATAAGACAATGCCAATGCCCGCGCATCTTGGCTGGGCGTATGGACGGGGCGCGCTTCCAATAAGCAAATGGCGAGTCCGCTCCCGCGCAACGCCAATGCCAACGCAGACCCCACAGGTCCGCCTCCAATGATTGCAATGTCATAGTTCATTTATTTGCTTTCGTGTTTTTAATGCAAATGTGTTTCGTGGGGATGCAAATGAGTTAGCATCATCAAATGACTCGTCTTTTTCATTACTTCAATAGAAAAACGGACGTACAGCGTATATTCGCATTCTCGCATAAATTTGTAGGAAACTTGTTGTCAGGCTCCTATTCCAGTCGTCGTTCCCTTACTAAAGGTTTTGAACCGTAGATTTGAAAGGGGATTTGGAGATTTTCTTCAGCGCAAATGTGCATAATGGGATAAATTTGCACGATGAATCAATTCTCTTCCTCATTGTTTAAATCTGTACACCAATTTCTGATGGGCGCATTGCTGTTGTTTGCGCCGTTAGCAGTTGGGGCAACGGGACTCGCCATTTCGGTGGCGGATGTGATCGCGCCTAGCTTTGCCTTGCATGGTATCCGATTGGTTTGGTTCGAAGTGGGGCAGATGGAGATCAATGTCGCGCAAATGCGGGTGGAAAAACGCGAATTTAGCAAGGTGAAGTTGCGTTGTGCGCGTTTGCTTTGGCAGGGACAAGAGGTGTCGTGTCGCGATGGTTCATTGGATTTATTGCCTGGGGTGCATTTTGAGTTGAGTTATCACTTGGCGCAGCAGCGGTTACAGTTGACCATGACGGCAGCGGATAACGAGCGTTGGCAGTTAGTGGGGCAATTCAAAGGTGGGGCATGGCAGGTGGCAGTTCAGCTACAAAACGCACAGCTCAAACGCTTTGCCAGCCTATTACCTAAAATGTTGCCAGCGGTGGGGCAGGGCGCATTGAACGGCACGATTCAAGCGTCAGGGAAGTCGTCGATATTGACGGATGCGCAAGTCGATGTGCAGTTTGCTAACTTGGCGTTTAGTGATGAAAGCGGTTTGCATGCGGGTGAAAAGCTGGCGGGTGCGGTTAAATTGACAGCACAGCAGCAAAATAAAGTGTGGCAGTGGCAAGGTGATATGGCTTGGCAACAGGGTGAGGTTTTCTGGCAGCCGTTGTATTTGAAGACGGGGAAAACAGGGGTGTACCAATTCCATGCGCAAGGTGGATTTGATGCGGGTGTGTTGCGTGTGGCAGATGCGGTAGCAACGGTGCCTGAAGTGGGGGACGTGAGATTGACCGCGCAGTGGGATAGCCAGAAAAAATCTTTGGTAGAAGCCTCTGTGCAAGGCGATAACGTGTCACTAGATCGTTTGTTCGCATTATACGCGTTGCCCTATTTAGAGAAATCCCTTTTGGCGGAAGCGACGGTGACTGGCCATGCGGATGTGGCTTGGCAATATCGCAAGGGTAAGACGCAGTTGGTGCGGCTTAATTTGCGCGACGGCGGCATCAAAGATGGGGCAAAACGCTTTCATCTCGCGGGTATTCATAGCTCGGTGAATTGGTTGGCAGACACCCCTAGCGTGGCAACTTTGTCCTTCGAATCGGGTGAAGTGATGGGCGTGCCGTTGGGTGCAGTGCAATGGGAAATGGCGATGCTAGGGCAGCAATTTAACATTGCCCAAGCCGAGTTGCCGATTTTAGGCGGCGCGTTGGTGGTGAAAGATTTTGAGCTGCATCGAGGTGAGAAAGATTGGCATTGGCAATTTGCGGGTGCCATTAAACCTATTTCGATGGAAAAACTCAGTGCGGTCGCCAAATTACCGAAGATGCTGGGTACGTTATCAGGCATGATTCCCTTGGTGCGCTATGAAAATAACCAGATTAACGTTGGCGGAGCGCTGTTATTCCAAGTATTTGATGGTACGGTAGTGGTGAGTCAGTTGAAATTTGGCGATCCTTTTGGGCGCGCCCCGCGTGTGGAGGCGAATTTGAATATGCGTCATCTGGATTTGGATTTGCTCACGCGGACTTTTTCGTTCGGTAGCGTGCAAGGGCTGATTGATGTGGATGTGGATAATCTCATCATACAAAGCTGGCAAGCCTTGCAATTTGATGCGCGTATCGTCAGCAGTGCAGGGAACTATCGTAAAAGAATCAGTCAGAAGGCTGTGCAAAATATCTCGTCATTGGGCGGCTCTGGGGCGGTGGCGGCGATACAGCGGGGCGTAGTAGGTTTCTTTGACACCTTTGGATATGACAAAATTGTCTGGACCTGTTCTTTGCAGAACGACGTGTGCTACATGGGCGGGCTAGAAAGTACGCCCAGTGGGGTTTATACGATTATTAAAGGTGGTGGTATCCCTGCCATTACCGTGATGGGCTACAATCGGAACGTCTCGTGGAGCGAGTTGATTACGCGTGTGAAACGGGTGGCGCAGGATAATCGTCAGGTGATTGTTAAGTAAAGGAAAAATAATGAAAAAAATTTGGATAGCAGTTCCGCTTGTGGCATTTGCGCTGAGCGCGTGTGTGACGATTAATATTTATTTCCCTGCTGCTGCGGCTGAAAAAGCAGCAGATAAAATTATTGAAGAAATTTGGCAAGTGCAAAAAAACGACAAGCCTGTTGTTAAAACCCCCGCTGCGAAGGAGTAAATATGAAAAATAATCTCAAATTGGTGCTGTCGTTGTTGGCTTTGACCACCGCGTTAAATGTATTTGCCGCCGCTGATCTGGAAGTGAATACCCCTGGCGTGAATGCGATTAAACAAAGCATGCAAACCCGTCATGGACAATTATCTGGATTTTATACCAGCGGTGCGATTGGCTTGACCTCGGATGGCTTGGTTGCAGTGCGCGATGCCAGTGCTGTACCACTATCTGCTCGTCAATCGGTCAATGGCTTGGTTGCCGCAGAGAATCAAGACCGCAATGCTTTGTATAGCGAAATTGCCACCGCCAATGCGCATCCTGAGTGGCAGGCAGAAATTCGCAGTACCTTCGCGCAGCGTTGGATACAGCTCGCCCAGCCAGGTTGGTGGGTGCAGGTTGGCGGTGCGTGGAAGCAAAAGTGATCGTGTGTGGGGTGGGCTGCGCGATGGATTGAAAAGTAGCTGTCTAAATAGTTAAGGAGAGGCTGATTTATTCAGATAAATCGCCGTTACCTTTATTTTTTCCCTTGTTGCAAAGTATCTGCTCCCGCATGTGATGATGCGATTGAGGATCAACATCCTGTCTGTCATTTGATTATTGTCAACCAACTCTCAATTTCAAACCTCACGCTGGCGATAGAAATAGCTCAGGTGGGGCGTTTTTGCAAAAATATTCGTTATGAAAAAATATTATGCGGTGTCGTTTATTCATCGAACTTGTTGGATCCTATGTTTAGGGGTGATAACGCCTGTTTACGCCGCCGAATCCGATTTTGCGTACTGCGCTCAGCAATTTGCACAGCAACCAGAAGCACGCTTGAAATGCTATGACCAGATCAGCATTCCTGCTTCGCCGGTACTCGTCAGTCCTGTTGCGATCAAGACAACGGATGCGCCGCCCGCCAACGCAGCCTTGCCTGACGCAGATGAGTCTACGCGACCTAGTTCGCGCTCCTATTTCACCCGTGTTTGGAATCTAGATAATCTTAATTCGCTGGATGAAAGCAAATTGGGGCGACTGAGACCTCATCGGCAAAATTATTTAATATTGCGCAAAAGTAGCAACACTAATAATCTACCTAGCACGCCCACGGCGGGACACACCGTGCTCACCCCGATCGACATGGATGCGCTGGAAGCCAAGTTTTTACTCAGTTTCAAGGCTGACATTGGCAGTCAATCAGATATTGATATATGGGGATTTAAAACCTTGCGCGTGTGGGGTGCCTATACCCAACAATCCAATTGGCAGATTTTTAATGGGCGTAACTCGTCGCCGTTTCGCGAAACGAATTACGAACCTGAAGTCATCGCGACCTTTGGTACGCAAAAAGAAAATGGTTTGAAGCTGGTGAATGTTGGGTTTGTACATCAATCCAATGGTAATACTTTGCCGTTATCGCGGAGTTGGAATCGCGTGTATGTTCAAGGCGGGTGGGAGTTCAACAATAGCACGTCCATCTTGGCTCGCGGTTGGTGGCGGCTCCCTGAAAAGACCTTGAGTGACGACAATCCTAACTTGACGAGCTATGTGGGACTGGGGGATGTGGTCATTCGGTGGGAGCCGATGACAAAATTGCAGGCGGTGTCACTTTTGTGGCGCAATAATTTTCGCACAGGGCGCAACCGCAATTTTATGCAGCTGGACTGGTCCACGCCAGTTGCTTTTGGTGATGCCGCTCGCATGTATGTTCAGCTGTCATCGGGCTATGGCGAAAGTCTGATAGATTACAACCATAACCAAACGACCCTAGGCTTCGGATTTTCTTTCCGCGAATGGTAATTTAGGAAAACAAAATGACAGAAACTCTCCCCGTACTTAGCCATTATCAACGCATCGGCGGTGCCGCAAAAATTCACGCACTGGTGCAGCGTTTCTACGAACTTATGGACGAACTGCCCGAAGTCTATGGCATACGTAAAATGCACGCGGCATCACTAGAGGGTGCGGCGGATAAGTTGTTTAAGTTCTTGTCGGGTTGGTTAGGCGGGCCGCCGTTGTTCGTACAAGAGTTCGGTGAACCCTTTTTACGCCGTCGTCACTTTCCCTTTGCAATCGGGGTGGCCGAGCGCGATCAATGGCTGTTGTGTATGGAGCAGGCCTTGAACGAAATCGTTGAAGACTCTGTTTTACGGCAAGAATTATCAACTGCTTTTGCTAAAGTGGCCGATCACATGCGAAATCAACCAAATGCTTGAGTCACTCTCTTGAGCAGGAATAGTCTTTAGAATTTTCTTAAGAATAGGTATTTCTGACACACACGATGCAAGATTTTAATCTTTCTAATTGGGCAATTAAAAATGCGGCACTGGTGCGATACGCGCTGGTGGTTTTGCTGTTGGCGGGTCTATTTTCTTACACGCAGTTAGCGCAAAAGGAAGACCCTGACTTTACCTTTAAAGTGATGTCTATTCAGCTCAACTGGCCTGGCGCGACGGCGCGCGAAGTGGAACAGCAAATTACCCAGCCATTGGAAACGCGGCTACAAGAAACACCTTGGCTAGATGCGGTGAGTAGTTACTCCAAGGCAGGTGAAGCAATATTGTTTATCACACTGAAGGAGTCTATGCCCAGTAGTGCCTTGTCCCCTTCGTGGGCACAGGTACGCAGAATTTTATCCGATGCGCATGCGAGCTTGCCTGACAATGTGAGCGATCCCTTGATTAACGATCACTTTGGCGAAACGTTTGGACTGATTTACGCCTTGACCAGCGACACACTGAGTCATGCGGCATTGGCAAATGTTGCCCGCGAGGTGCGCGAACGTTTGGTGAAGGTCGCAAACGTCAATAAAGTGCAGTTGCTCGGCGTGCAGGACGAAAAAATTTACATCGAATTTTCTAGTCAGAAAATGGCTGAAGCAAGCTTGGATCCCCTACAAGTTTCCGCTGCATTGCGCGCCCAAAATGCGTTAGAGCCAGCGGGTGAGTTGTTGTCAGAAAACGGCGTGGCGCGCGTGCGGGTGAGTGGTGACTTTCAGTCGGTGCAAAGCATTCAGGATATAGGCATTGCAGCGGGCGGAAAAATTCACCGTTTAGGCGACATCAGCCGCGTTTATCGTGATGTGGCCGATCCAGCTGTATTTAAAGTGCGCAGCATGGGCAACGCGGCAATTGCGCTGGCGATTTCATTGTCTGAGGACGGCAATATCAACCAAATCGGTGCGGATATGGCAGCGGAATGGGCGAGGATTACGCCGACTTTGCCTAAAGGCGTGACTATGGTGCAGGTTGCCGATCAGCCCGCTGTGGTTAAGCAATCCATCAGCGACTTTATGCGCGCCTTGTTTGAGGCGTTGGCGATCGTGTTGGCGGTGAGTTTCTTGAGTTTGGGGATGCGGGCAGGCTTGGTGGTGGGCTTGTCGATTCCTTTGGTCTTGGCGGGTACATTCTGGTTGATGTACGTGTTCGGCATAGATTTACAGCGCGTCTCGCTGGGTGCGTTGATTATCGCGCTGGGGCTGTTGGTCGATGATGCCATGATCGCGGTGGAAATGATGAAAGTGAAGCTGGAGCAAGGCTTCAGCAAGCTCCACGCCGCCACTTTTGCTTACACCAGTACTGCATTTCCCATGCTCACAGGCACTTTGATTACCGCCGCCGCATTTCTGCCCGTGGGGCTGGCAAAATCTTCAGCAGGGGAGTATACGTTTTCAATTTGCGCCGTGGTGACGATTGCACTGCTGGTGTCTTGGTTGGTCGCAGTGGTATTTACCCCTTTTATCGGACATCGTTTGCTGCACGAAACGTCTTTGCCCGAACCCAATAATGAGCATTATCAGCAAGGTTTTTACGCCTATTTCCGTCGTGTGGTGGTGTGGTGTTTGGATTATAAGAAAACCGTGGTGGCGGTGACCGTGTTGTTATTTGCCTTGGCGTTATTCGGCTTTAGTAAAGTGGAACAAGAATTTTTCCCGCCATCGGAGCGGGCAGAGTTGTTGATGGATATTTGGTTGCCCGAAGGCGTGCGCTTCTCGACAACCGAGGCATTGACCCAAGAGTTGGAAAGCAAGCTCAAAAATGATACCGACATTAGGAGCTACACCAGCTACATCGGTGGCAGTACGCCGCGCTTTTATTTGCCGTTGGATTTGCAACTGTCCAATGTGAATTTTGCGCAAATGGTCATTGTGGCAAAAGACAATACCGCTCGCGAAGCGGTGTTAAAGCGTGTCCGCGCTTTGTTGGACAAAGACTACGCTGAGCTGGGTATTCGCATTTCCCGTTTGGAAAATGGTCCGCCCGTGGGCTACCCCGTGCAATTTCGTGTGGTCGGAACAGATATAGATGAATTACGCCGTATCGCCGACAGCGTTCTGAGTGTGGTCAAGCAAAACAAGCAAGTTAAAAATGCCAGTGTTGATGCCAGCAATAAGGTGCGTGTGGTCAAAGTTGAGGTGAATCAAGAAGCGGCGCGAACTTTAGGACTGTCCTCACAAACGATTGCCCGCAATTTACATGCTTTGCTGTCGGGATTTAGCGTGTCCTATTTACGCGAAGCGGGGCAACGCACTGAAATTATTGCCCGTGCGACAGCGGATGAACGCAATAATCCTGAGTATTTAGGACGCTTACCCGTGCATGTGGGACAGGGGAAGTTTGTGTTGTTGAGCCAAGTGGCGACCGTCACGGAAGCAGAAGAAAATGGGCTGATTTGGCGTATGAACCGTCAACCCGTGGTCACCGTGCGTGCGGATGTGCCTGACGACGTGCGCGCACCCGATGTCAGTGCCGCCATTGAGAAACAACTCGCCAACGTGCGCGCTAACTTGCCCGCAGGCTATCGCATTGAGCTGGGCGGCGCAGCAGAAGGTAGCGACAATGCCCAGGCATCCATCGTTGCCGTGTTGCCCCTGATGGGGTTTTTGATTGTCACTTTGTTGATGCTGCAACTCAAAAGCGTCAACTTGACCGTGTTGGCATTGATGACCGCCCCGCTCGGTATTATCGGTGTGACGGCAGCCTTGCTGATGTTTCATGTGCCGTTTGGCTTTGTTGCCATGTTGGGCATTATCTCTTTGGCGGGGATGATTATGCGCAATTCGGTGATTTTGCTCGACCAAATTACCCAAGATATTGCCGCTGGACTCAGTCAATGGGAAGCCGTCGTCGATTCTACTGTGCGTCGCTTCCGCCCCATTATGCTCACCGCTGCCGCCGCTATCTTGGCAATGATCCCCTTAACCCGCAGCGTGTTCTGGGGGCCGATGGCAATTGCCATTATGGGGGGCTTGCTGATTGCAACTTTGTTGACGCTACTTTATTTGCCCGCCCTGTATGCGGTATGGTTTGGGGTGGAAAAGCCGAAAAATTAAGCTTTTGTGATGTGGCAATACTTACTGCTTGAGCATCACCGCTTCAATCTCAACCACTGTTTTAGGTGTCCCCGCCGTCAGGACTTCATTTCCCATGGCGGTTACCGTCACATCATCTTCAATTCGAATGCCAATGTGCCACAATTCTCGCGGAATGTGGTCAGCGGGGCGAATGTAGCAGCCTGGTTCGATGGTCAAGACCATGCCCGCTTGCAAGTTACGCCAGTTGCCGTTGAGTTTGTAGTCGCCCACATCATGTACATCCATGCCCAGCCAATGCCCCGTTCGGTGCATATAAAACGGTTTGTAACTCTCGCTTTCCATCACGGCATCGACGCTGCCGCTGCATAACTTTAAGTCGATAAAGCCTTGTGCCAATACGCGCAACGCGGCTTGGTGCGGCGCGTCCCACGTTTGATTGGGTACAGCGGCGGCAATCGCGGCGGCTTGCGCAGTGAGCACCATTTGATATACATCGCGCTGGGCGGGGGAAAATTTTCCATTGACGGGAAATGTGCGGGTGATGTCAGACGCATAGCCACCCACTTCGCACCCCGCATCAATCAACAATAAATCTCCGTCGCGTAGCACGGCGTTGTTTTCTACATAATGCAGCACGCAGGCATTCGCGCCGCCCGCCACGATGGACGGATAAGCGGGATCGCGTGCGCCATGGCGACAAAATTCGTGCAGCAATTCCGCTTCGACTTGATATTCAAACTGCCCCGCTTGCGTGAAGCGCATCGCCCGAATATGGGCTTGCGCGGAAATAGCGGCAGCGCGGCGCATCAGCGTGAGTTCGTGTTCGTCTTTAAACAAGCGCATCTCGTGCAACAGCCCGCGCACATCGCTAATTTGGTCAGGTGCGAGAATCCCGCTGCGCGCCTTTGCTTGCACTGCACTACGAATACGCAACATCCGCGCATCCCATGCCGCATCCGCGCCCAAGGGATAAAACAGCCTGGGCTGATTGCCCATCAGCTCTATGAGCTTTTCATCCAGTTGCGCAATCGGATAAGTGGCATCGAAACCAAATTGATTTTTCGCCGCTGTCACACCGACGCGATAACCGTCCCAAATTTCCCGTGCTTGGTCTTTTTCACGGCAAAACAATATGCTCTGCGGCGCATCGCCTGCAATCAGCACCAACACCGCTTCAGGTTCAACAAAGCCCGTGAGGTAATAAAAACTGCTGTCAAAACGATAGGGATAATGCGTGTCGGCATTGCGCGCCATTTCGGGCGCAGTGGAAATGACGGCAATGCCGTGCTGCATGGCTGACATTAAGCGAGCGCGTCGATGGGCGTGGGCTGTCATGATATTGATGGGATAACTTAATGGAAGAGGAGGCGGTGACTCAATTGCGCTTGATGGCGGCCATAAAAGTACAGCCCACCGAAGTGGGCTGTTTGAGACTAACAAGAACTCGAAGACTTATTTTGGAACAGTCAACAAGTAAGTGATGTAATCGCCTTTTTCTTGTGGCGTGCAATCACGACCAAGGATGTCTTGGCAATGTTTGGTGAAATTCTTCTCAACTTTTTGCAAGTTAGAAAAGCGTTTCAAGTTTTTAGCAGGAGCTAGTGGTTGGATCTTTTTGCCAGTATCTGCGTGTTTACCTTCGTTGGCAGGATTATCTGTATGACAAGAAGAGCAAGACTCTTCTTTTGCTTTGCGAGTGTATTTTTTAAGGTAAAAAGCACGACCTGCTTCTGCAGTCAATTTGTAGGAAGGATCAATTCCTTGCACATGAGCTGCATACTGTTTGGCGAACTGCTGAGCACCTGCGACATCTGCATGAGCGGGCAGGCTCGCAAGGCCAAGAGCAACGGATAGAACAAAAACAAATTTACGCATTTTAAAGTCCCCTTCCCAAGGAGTTATAAAGATTTTAAGGTTGTACTACAGCATAACTTGAAGTCATAGCACGATTTCCAATTTACAACACAGTGTAGTCAATGTCAAGGCGGGTATTTCAGAAGTAGTTTTTGTTTTTGATTCAACTTACTACATTCTTATGGGATACTTGCTCATGACTGATATTTTTTTTGCTAGTGAATCACATCGCTATTCAGTTTAAAATGACTGCCCGTGTGGTTTAGAGACGTTCGTAAGCGATAAAAATGACTGAGAATTTTAAAATTGCCATCATCGGAGCGGGGCCCGCGGGAATTTCTGCCGCAACCCATGCGGCCGAGTTGGGCTTGTCCCATGTTTTGTTGGAGTCTAGCCCATATCCCGCGAATACGATTCGTAAATATCAAAAGGGTAAGTTGGTCATGGCTGAGCCTGCGATATTGCCACTGCGAAGTGCGGTGACGTTTGCAGCGGGTGCGCGTGAGCATGTCCTCGCGGCTTGGGAAAAAAACTTGCAGCAACATCATGTAAATTTACGTGTTGGTGCGCAGGTCGTTCAGATTTCTGGAACCCAAGGTCAGTTTGAAATCAAACTTTCCACAGGGCAAGTTATATCGGCTGAATTTGTGGTATTGGCAATTGGTTTACAGGGCAATATTCATAAGCTGGGTGTGCCAGGACAGGATTTGCCGACCGTTCAGTATCAACTAGATGATCCGTTGGCATTTGAAGGTGAGACCATCGTGGTTGTAGGGGGGGGCGATGCGGGGGTCGAAAATGCCTTAGCGTTGGCGCAGCAAAATCGCGTTTTTCTACTCAACCGTGGGGAGGAGTTTACGCGGTGCAACGAAGGTAATTTACAGTTGTTGCAAACCGCCATTCGTGAGGGGCGTATTGAGCCGCGTGTTAATGCGAGTGTGAAACAGGTAGAGGCAATTAACGAACGTGGCTTCTCGTTAAGCTTGGTGGTAAAAACCACAGAAGGCAAAGAAAATATTCTATGTCATCGGGTGGTGGCTCGTTTGGGTGCTAGTCCTCCGCGCAAGTTGGTGGAGAGTTTTGGTGTGGAGTTTCCTCACGCAGATATTATGTCTGTTCCAAAACTGTCTTCGCAATATGAATCGAATGTGCCAGGGCTGTATATTGTGGGTGCTTTGGCAGGTTATCCTCTCATTAAACAAGCCCTCAATCATGGTTTTGAGGTTATTGAATATATTCTAGGTCACGAAGTTGAGCTAGCTGATGAATCTTTACTAAAAGCAAAGCTTGCGCCATTTTTACCTTCCTATTCGGTTGATAAAGGATTGGCGAGTATTCAGCGGAGAGTGCCGTTGTTATCAGGGCTGACCACGCTACAGTTGCGCGAATTTTTGCTCGAAAGTGAGGTGTTTGCGCCTACACCAGACGAAGTTATTTTTAATTTGAATGACTACAGCAATAGCTTCTTTTCAATTCTATATGGTGAGTTTGCTGTATATACAGAAGATAATGATGGAAAAGAAATTTCTTTTTTATTGAAAGAAGGTAATTTCTTTGGCGAGATGGGCTTGCTGTCGGGACGACGTAGAACAGCGACGGTGAAGTCGGCTGGACACGGTGTATTGATTGAGACTCCGCGTCGCTCTATGCTTAAGCTGATTAATTCGGTTGACTCTGTTCGTCGCACGCTAGATGAGATTTCTCTGAGGCGGGTGGTGCAGGCTTGTTTGGCGGGGTCTTTAAAGGAAGACGAATTAGATTACTTGGTGCATAACGCCACAGTAAGACGCTATGATGCTGGACAAGTGTTGTTTAATCAGGGAGATAAGGCGGACGGTTTGTATTTGATTCGCCGTGGATCTGTGATGATTGTGCGTATGAATGAGGGCAAGGAAGAGGTGCTCGCCTATTTGCCTGCGGGTAATTACGTCGGAGAGAAGGCTTTAATCTCAGATACTCCTCGATCGGCAACGGTGCGTGCAGCGGTGGCTACGGAAGTTATTTTGCTCGAAACATCCGTTGTGACAGAAATGTTGGCGCGCAATAACACCATGCGAGATATCGTGGTCACTCGCTACCGTCAGCATATTCTCGCCGATCAAAAGATTAACTTTAAAGCGCAGCCTGACGATTTATTCAATTTTCTGATGCAGCAAGGGGTGGGAGAGGCAACAGATATTTTGCTGATTGACTATTCCCTGTGCATTCGTTGTAATCATTGTGAAATAGCCTGTGCAGATACGCATGGCGGGACTTCTCGATTGAACCGTGCCGCAGGCCCTACGCACGCGAATATACATATTCCAACGTCGTGTCGGCATTGTGAGCATCCTCATTGCATGAAAGATTGTCCGCCGAATGCGATTCATCGCTCAGTCAATGGTGAGGTGTTCATTACGGATAGTTGCATCGGATGCGGTAATTGTGAGAAAAATTGCCCTTATGATGTGATACAAATGGCAACGATTGACCCTAATCATGAACAGCGTAGCTTATTGCAGGTGCTGTTTGGTTCGTTTGCGAGAAAGTCACAAAAAACAGTCTCGGATGTGGATGCGCCAAAAAAGGCGGTGAAGTGTGATATGTGTAAAGACATTTCTTCTGGGCCCGTTTGCGTACGCTTATGTCCAACGGGAGCCGCGTTGCGGGTCGGTCCCGAATCGTTGTCTATGACGATGCGTAGTAATCAGCCGTCCTAAATCCCGTTTTGGGTTTGATATTATCCCTTTTTGGAGCATATTCTTGAAGATATTCAAGGTATATCATTATGAAGAGTGTTTCTCTGCTTGAATTCAAGCATTATCGGTACTTTAAAGTTAGTGCCTTTTTGATGATGGTGGCAATTGTTGCCTATTCCTTAGATAAGCCAGAGCCAGAACCTTTTGGCGGGACGGTGTTGGGCTACATTTTGGGAATCGCGGCCGCGCTCATTGTGGTGTTTTTATTATTGTATGGTGTTCGTAAGCGCTTAACGCCGCGTATCCATGCCTCTAATAAAAAAAATGGACTTGAATCTTCTTCTCAGCGAGCAACTTCAACGCGTGCTACGTCGCATCAAAATGAAGGACGATATGGTGGATTTACCTTGCAAGGCTGGTTGTCATCCCATGTTTATTTGGGAGGAACCTTGATTGTACTGGCAACGCTGCATACAGGCTTTCAATTTGGCTTAAACGTGCATACTCTGTCCTATTTACTAATGATGTTAGTGATATTCAGTGGTTTTTACGGCACTTACGTATATTTATACCTTCCTCGATTAGTAACCGAAAACATGGGGGGAGATACATTAGAGAGTATTTTGTTGAAGATAAAGGATTTCGACCGTTTTGCCGAGAAGAGGGCATTGCAGTTTTCAGATGAGATCATTGAGTTGGTCGCGCTTTCTCGCCAAAAAACCCGTATAGGCGGGAATTTTTTCCAGCAACTTGGCGGACGCCAAAAAAACTGCCCAACTTCGTTGGCCGTTCAAAAATTACAAGGATTAGGAAAAGGATATTCGGACGACAAATTGAAATCCTTTCATGATCTATATGCCATTATGGCGCACAAAGAAACGGCGGTGGCTCGTGCGCGAAAGGACGTGAAATATAAAGCTCGTTTGGATTTTTGGCTTTATTTTCACGCACCATTGTCGATTGCCTTCTTAGTTGCCTTGGTTGCGCATATCACGGCCATCCTTTTTTACTGGTAAACATACATGATTCGTTGCTTGCTCGTTCAAATTACGCGTAATTCGAGAGGACAGTCTGTCCGAAAAGAACAGTTCATCACGGGTGAGACGATACAAATCGGACGAGCTGCTGAATGTGCTGTTTTACTGTCAGATGCCCGGGTTAATTTACATCATGCTGTTATTCGCTACGGTGCAGATGGCGAGTTATATATTGATGGTTTGGATGGCGAAGATTTGTATGTGAATGAATCTTTTCAATCTCACGCAAGATTTAAACCTGGCACGCAAGTGTTGATTGGGCCGTATAAGTTGGTTGTAGAGCCTGATCGTGATGAAAATGACTTGGTCTTCTCGATTGCGCATACCGATAGTCTTCAAACAGAAGATGCTAAGGCGCAGAAATTTCCATTGACATTAGCCGCTACGCGATTGTCAAAGCGTAGGACGGCATGGACATTGTCATGGATAATCGCACTGATGTTCTTGTTGCTGCCTTTAGTGCAGGGATTGGCTTTGGAGGAGGCTAAATGGATGAGCTATTTGCCTTTTTCTGAATACTGGAATGTTGGGCAAATGTCACATGGGCATCGCTCTTTTGGTGCAAAATGCAACTCATGTCATCAAGGTCCTTTTGAAGCAGTTGCAGATAAAGCTTGTTTGAATTGTCATAAAACACCGCGGCATATTCAAGACACAATGCTGCACAATCGTGTTTTCAAAGATACGCGTTGTGTGAGTTGTCACTTGGATCATCGGGGTGAAATTGAGAAGATGAATTTGAATACGCAGTGCGCCTCGTGCCATAGCGACATTAAAAAGAAAAACGGCAAGAGTAGTCGCGCCAACGTGCATGATTTTAGTGTGGATCATCCAGCGTTTACTTTGACGATAAAGGATGCAAAAGCAGTAAATGGAGTTAAACGTGTTTCACAGCTCGACAAGTTAGTGAGTGAAGATTCTGGTTTGAAATATTCACATCAAGTGCATTTGGACAAAGAGGGTATTTCCAGTCCGCAAGGTGATACGGTGATGGATTGTAAGGATTGTCATCAGCTTGATGAGGCAGGGATTCGGTTCAAACCTCTTTCCATGGAGAAAAGTTGTCAGCAATCGGGGTGTCACTCATTAGATTTTAAGCCGCCCGTGCCAGATCGGCCCTTGCCACATGGATCCGAATTTAAGTTAATGACGACGCTCAACGAGTATTACACCAAAGCAGCTATTGACGAGATGCGTGAAGGGACTACCCGCCGTTGCGGAGATGAACCTACGATAGGTAATAACTTATTGGAGCGTGCGCAGAATTGTGCGAACAATAAGGTGGAAGTAAATACTAATGCATTATTTAGGTCGAAAGAAGGTTGCATAGAATGTCATGACGTTGTGGAACAGCCAGATAACAAGAAAATACCTTGGAAAATTAGAAGGGTCGATATTACCCGTCATTGGATGTTGAATGCGCAGTTTCCACATGCGAAGCACAGCACGGCAAAATGTATAGAATGCCACGACAAATTAAATTCTAAGAAAAGTAGTGATGTTTCTCTTCCAAATATTGGTAAGTGCCAGGAATGCCATGTAGGTAAGCAGATGGAGAAAGGTAAGATAAGTAGTAGTTGCGAGGGTTGTCATATTTTTCACGGTGAGAAAAATCAACAAAGTGATAACGCAATCAAAGATTGATTGAATAAATTAGTGAAAGTGAATATTTGGAGTAAAAAGGTAGAAACTGCTTGACGACGCTTCTGGTAGTCGATATAGTGCGCAACTCATCTGACGCGGGGTGGAGCAGCTCGGTAGCTCGTCGGGCTCATAACCCGAAGGTCATAGGTTCAAATCCTGTCCCCGCAACCAGTGAAAAGATTTTAGTGCTTCTGAGATATTGGTTTTGTCTTCATTGTACGAAATTGATGTTAAGAAGAGGTTTCAAAAAGGTGTTGACAGTGTTAAATAACTCTGTAGAATGCGCACCTCTTCGCTGACACAGCGACTGCTCTTTAAAAGAACAAACAAACAATTGACGAGTGTAGGTGCTTGGTTTTTTGGAGATTTTTCAACTTACGGGTTGTTAAATCACTTTAAAATATAGCAACAAACTTACACGAAGTCTAAAAGAATTATGTCAATAATTCTCTTTGAGTAAGACCAGATTCTTAAATGAATCAAAACAGGTATTAAACTGAAGAGTTTGATCCTGG
>JAQTYN010000019.1 GCA_028688275.1 Gallionella sp.
CAGGGTTGAATTGTCATATTATCAACCGTATGCTTTTCTCAGCAAATTTCGTGCCTAGCTTATTTGTTAAATTCATTGTGACACTATGATAGTCGAGATAATAGTGGGATTCCCTTGCGTGTATAATGCTATACGCTTTGACTTCGCCATTCATCTCTTTATAATCCAGTACTGTTGTTTTGAGTGCTAATTGTATAGATATTTAATGGACACCCATTTTGGGATCACATGCCATCCCGAGTTGTTCCACATTACGGTACCCTGTTATGGATGTTAGATTACTAAAGTTATTGGATAACCGAGAAGAGAAGTACCCTCACGCCTTGGAAAAGCAGTATCGTCGGGTGATGAATAATATTGTACGAATGTGGGATACCCCTGATATTCAGCATTATTTCACTGATTTGCTTGTCAGTAGTCGATCAAATCGTAAAGGATTTCCACCTGAAGTCGCGGTTGAAATCGCGTATCTGAGCATGATCAATATCCGCCAAACACATACTTTAGACCCTTGGGCGAGTGTACCCAAAGCGGTTAGGGTGCATGGTGAGTCACAAGGAGAACTTTACGCTCCGCCCGCTTTTTTCAAGGCCTGTGAGAAAGGTCAGCGTGATGTAATCGTAATGTATATCAGTGTCGGGGTGGGGGTGAATGCACGGGATGAGCGACTGTGGACTCCGCTGATTATTTGCGCCTCTCACGGCAATGATAAACTCGCTGCGTTGCTCCTTAAAATTGGTGCGAATATAAAGCACGAAGATAGCGCAGGCTTTACTGCACTACATTGGGCTGCTTATAACGGATTTAGTAAAGTGGTTCAACTGCTCTTGGATAAGGGAGCTAAAATCAATGCACGTAGCCATAAAGGCTTCACCCCCCTACAGTTAGCTGCGGGGCGCGGAAGTTTAGAGGTGCTTGCGTTGTTACTGGAGAATAGGGCGGATATTAACGCTGTCGCTGAAGATGGCTCAACAGCTTTGCATAGAGCCACGAGTAACAATCATCCTGCTATCGTACAGTTCTTGTTGGATAAGGGGGCTGATCCTGAGGCAACCTTGAATACAGGAGAAAAACCACTTGATCTTGCATTGAAAAGTAAACGACCAACTCTGATTGCTTTGTTGCAACCGCGCTGATTTTGACTTTCATTAGCAGAATACAGTGTTTTTCATTGAGAGAGAAATGCTTTGGTCTCCGCTAAAAATTTTCTATTGAGAGTCATTGCCAAGCTAAACCAACTGCTTGGGATCAAAATCGTCGTATCAATGTTTGGTTTAGTCTTGCTCAGTGTCGTACTCGGATTAGGTGCGTTCTTGTTCTTCAATTCTGCTGCACCTACGAGCCTCACCATGTTAGGTGGAGAAGTGGGCAGTGCGTATCGCAAAAATGCTGAAAAATACCAAAAAATCCTCGCTAAACAGGGAATTAAGGTCAATATTGTTTACTCAGATGGCTCAAGTGATAACTTAGCCAAGTTGATTGATCCTAAAGTAAAAGTGGACGTTGGTTTTGTTCAAGGTAGTGATTTGACAGGTGTGAATATTGGCAATCTGGTGTCGTTAGGCAGCATTTCCTATCAGCCATTGATGATCTTTTATCGTGGTGACATGAAAGCACTTTTGTCTGACTTTGAAGGGCAGCGACTAGATATTGGCGAAGCAGGGAGTGGTACATATAGCTTGTCCTTAGCATTACTGAAAGCCAATGGAATTGAGGCGGGCGGCAAGACGCAATTTGTTCATGCACCAGCCTCAGATCTTATCAATAGCTTGCAAGAAGATCGCGTAGATGCTCTTTTTTTAATGGGTGATTCAGTGTCCAGTGAAGTCATGCGCACACTTATGCATACGCCTGATATTCGCTTGTTTAGTTTTATTCAAGCTGACGCTTATACACGTCGGATCAAATACTTAAACAAGCTAACCTTGCCACAAGGATCATTGGATTTTGGTAAAAACATCCCAGACGAAGATACTTATCTAGTCGCTCCGACGGTAGAGCTAATTGCCCGAAAAAATTTACATCCTGCATTAAGCGATTTATTGCTGGAAGCCGCGAAAGAGGTACATGGCGGTGCGGGACTCTTTAGAAAAAGAGGAGAATTTCCTGCCGCACTACAGCATGAAATACCCTTGAGTGAGCAAGCCTTGAATTATTATCAATCTGGCAAAAGTTTTTTATACGACACTTTTCCTTTTTGGTTAGCGAGCCTGATAAATCGTATCATCGCGGTGTTGGTGCCCATTGTCTTGTTATTGATCCCTGGGATGAGAATCGCGCCTGTTTTATACCGCTGGCGTATTCAATCCCGCATTTATCCGTGGTACAGCACCTTACTGGAGCTGGAGCGAGAAGCATTCAGTGTGCCTTTGGATGAAAAACGTCGCGACGAACTGCTTCATCGTTTGAATCATATTGAACACGCCGTCAATAAAATCAAAATCCCTGCGGCTTTTGGAGATTTATTTTACGGACTACGTGGCCACATTGTTTTTGTACGAGATCGATTGCGAAGCAGCGTAGAACCTTCTGGATGCAACTGAAAGTCACCCCCTAGCATAAGAGACCTTGTGGTCTCGAATGGGGTTTTCTTTAGCAAAAAACTGCATGTTTATCACTACGTCGGATGCGGTCGATAAACATGCTGAATGGAATTTCACAAGCCCACCCTCGTTCCTTCACGTTGATGAAGCTAATTGCCAAATAGGCAATGTAATATCATCGCAGCGGCTTTCCTCTAAAATACAGGTGAGGCTATGCACAATTCCTGCGGGTTCTTTTGAAGCTCCTTTTTCGTCTAACTAAGTCCAATTTATGCTTGTTGGGGTAATCCCCAGTGTGCTGAATATTGAATTCGTCTTAAATACAGTCCATCTGGCATAAAGGTAGGCGCGGCGAAGGTGCGGTTTCGGCTTGCGAGGATGCTGACTATCCAGTCTGGAGGATGTTTACCTTTGCCGACATAGACCAAACAGCCAATGAGGTTGCGAACTTGGTGGTGGAGAAAGGCATTGGCATGTAAATCAAACACCAGCAAGTCAGCCTGCTGGGAAATGTCTAATTGATAAAGGGTTTTGATTGGTGACTTGGCTTGACATTCAGCTGCACGGAACGCGCTGAAGTCGTGTTCTCCGATTAAGTGGGCGGCAGCGGCGCGCATGGCGGCGAGATCGAGCGGGGCGTGAAACCAGCCGACTTTGCCTGTTTGTAGTGCGGGGCGGGTAGGGCGGTTGAGTAGGATGTAGCGATAACAACGTCCATGTGCAGAAAAACGGGCGTGAAACTCATCTGGGACGGGATGCGCCCAATGTACGGTGATATCTTTGGGTAGCAAGGCATTGACTCCGCGTACCCATGCCGACAGTGGGCGCGTAGCGGTGGTATCGAAATGGATCACTTGTTCCAGCGCGTGTACCCCTGTGTCGGTGCGGCCTGCGGCGATGATAGCGATGGTTTCGCCAGCGATTTGGCTGATTGCCCGTTGCAGCGCGTCTTGTACGGTGTTACCGTTGGGTTGACTTTGCCAACCCCAATAGTTGCCACCGTCATATTCCACCCCCAGTGCGATTCTCATCGGATAGACAGCCAGAGTAATAAGCTGGCTAAGGTCAACAACAACCCGTCTGCGAATGTGTAGCGATAAATGGGTAGGGTAAGCACTTGGGTGTCAACCTCGTTGTTTTGTTCGGACAAACTGCTCAAAATATCTTGCCAGCGTTGTGTGCCACGTAGCATGGCGAGTTCGGCGTAGTGCAAGGTTAATGCCAGTCGGACGGCAAAGCGTTCACGAGACAGCCCTAACCAATCCAACGGCAGGAACAGGGTGTAGAGACCTGCCATCCAGTGTTGACGGTGTAATTTATCCAACAAAATAGCCAAGCCCGCTAGGGCGACTAATAAACGTGCCAACTGCAATACGCCATCATGAACGCCTTCTTGAGTGGGACTAAATTGTGCTAGTGCAGTAAAAATGGCGTGACCTGGTGTGCTGTAGCCATAAATCAGCAGCAACGAAAGCATCAGCCAGCGGGTACGACGAATCAGTTGTAGCAATTTCCGGGTGGACAGGCTTAATGCGGCTAAAACGACCAATAGGGTGACCAATAGCAAGCTGGGCAGGGCAAGGTGTTGCATAGTTGCAACCAGTAAGCACCAGGTGAGAATTTGCGCGGCGGGGTGGAAAGTCAACATGGACGGAAAAACGTAGAATGAAATAAAAACGGCAGCGTGGGCTGCCGTTTAAGTGGGTATTAGCCGAGGTTGCTTAACATGGCTTTCGCAGTGCTAATTTGTTCTGCATTACCCTCACGTAGCACTTCTTCAAGGAACTCACGCGCCGCAGCGGCATCATCCATCTCGATATAAACTTTCGCTAAGTCAAGTTTATTCGCCACTTCTTGGAAGGAAGTGCTTTCAGTGATGCTAGGGGCACTAGTTGTACTGCTCCCCATATCCAAGTTAATACCTCCAAAATCGAGGTTGACCGTTGGTGCAATGGATGTGGCAGGTGTGGAATCAGGCAAGTCGAAATTAATGGTGACAGGCGGTTTGGTAGGGGTGAGCGGTGCGACGACTGATGCAGCAGGTGTCGCATCTGGCATTGCAAAATCTATGGTAAAGGGGAGAGACGTGGGCTCTGCTGCTTTCGGCACTGGCGCACTAGGGGTCGCGGGTGCTAAATCTGGCATAGCGAAGTCCATTGTAAATGGCATATCCGATTTTGCTGCGGTTGGAGCTGGAGTGATAGGTGCTGCTGTCGTTGGTGACTTCATGCCAGAGAGCGTGAAATCCATCGGAAATGCCATCGGTTCATCCATGGAACTAACCGCATCTGTAGCTTGCACAGTTGACGCGCTTGCCAATGCTGGATGTGCGGAGGTCACGTCAAACATCATGTCATCCATGCTAGGTAGCTCACCATTTGAGGTGGTGGTTCCCGTCGCTGAAATCGTTGGGTGTTTCGCGGTGATGTCGTAAATCATATCACCTAGATTTGCCAATTCACCAGTTAAAATCGGATGTTCCGCTGTGCCAACATGTAGATCTATGCCTGCAGGCGTTGTGAACGCAACTGTTTTAGTAGATTCAAAATCCATCATTCCCTTGAGATCGGGTAACGACTGCCCAGCCTCTTCAAGTTTTGAAATATGGGTTTTATTGGTTGAAATACCTAAATCAAAATCTAACGAATGTGCGACCTCTGGTGGGGTGGGAAGTGGTGCAATAACGGAAGGTGCCTTACCATCTGAATACAGCGTGTTGCTAGGGTCAATTTTTCGTCCTAAGGCAGCAGCTTGAGACCAGAGTATCTCATCATCAGCTTCTTTAACCTGTTTGGCAATTGCGGTAAAGGCATTAACATCCTTACGCTGAGCATAAATTCCCAAAAGCTCTAAATGCAATTGGTAGTTGTGCGGCGACTTTTTCAATGCGTCTTTTAGAATATCTTCCGCTTGCGCATCTCTACCAAAACTCAAAAACAAGCGCGCTTCTTCAATAGGGTCTTCCTCTACTTCTTCGTGAACGATGGGTTGGTAGCTGGCTGCATTTTGTGTTTGGTAGAAGCGTGCAGTTGCTTCACCAATATTTTCAACAGAATTGTCCTCGATTCCATCTGCTATTTCATCTTCTTCATGAGTAGGTTGATCAAATGCTGTCGCGAGTGCAGGTGTTTCAACGTTTCTTTGAATACCTTGTTTTTTTCGACGAATAAGTACGAAAATCAGCCCACCTATAACTAATAAAATAGCTCCGCCTGCTGCAAGATATAAAGGCTCTTCCATAGCAGTGGTCAGTGTTGCCAAAGCATCATCGGCAAAAGAAGTCTCAGGTTGTTGCCCTTGTTTGATAATAACGGGTCCGTGGCGAGTAGCATTAGCCGCAGCAGTTGGTTTAGATGCAGTGGCAATTTCAGTAACCAGCGATACTGGATTCATAACAACCGCTGAAATGGCCGCACTTGAGGCGACAGCACCACTTATGGCACCCGCTACACCACTTGTCGCACTCGCCACTTCACTGGTGGCGGAGATGCTACTGTGTGCTAACAAGCCAGCTTGGTTTTTTAATTCGAGTAGATGTTGTGCATCCTGAGCATTTTTAGCAGCTAAAGCGGTACGAGCCTGTTCATCTTGTGCTGCCTTGTTTTTCGCGATGGCATCTTCTTGTGCAGCATTTTGCTTATCTTGAGCCGTTGTAGTTTTGTCAGTTGGGGTATTACCACTGGATAATTTTAATACTTCCTTCGCGGTATCGTTGGTAACGGGTGTTTTGTCTGTCACACTGGCATTCAGCTTGCCCGTACTTGATTGTTGAGTATTGTCAGATTGACTGCTGACGGTGGTATTACTTGCAAGTTGTTGACGATAAGCATTCCAATCTTTGGCTTGAGCATGGATTGTTTTGTGTGCGTCAGTTGCTGATACGCTGTCCACTTCTTGTTGACTAGGCAAACGTAAAATCGTACCTGTCTTCACACGATTCATGTTTTTACCCACAAATTTTTGGGCATTAGCACGATAGAGTGCCACCATCATGCGATCTAAGCTGACTTCAGCAGGTTTGTTCTGTTCAGCGATTTTGCTCAGGGTATCGCCGCGTTGTATTTTGATTGTTCCCGCATTGGTTTTAACGGGTGGTTCTACCTGTTGAATCGGTGTCTCCGCTGTGTTTAGGGGATGACTTTCCACCGTAGCAGGCGCAATAGGAGTGGCTTGTACACTTGAAGTTGTTTGTGCTTCAGGCGCAATGGGTTGAACGGCAGGGAGTGGGGTGGGTTCTGGGGTGTAACCAGCAGGATCAATTAAGAATGTGTAATCGCGAGTTAACTTGCCAGATGCCCAGCTGAGCTCTATCAGTAAGCTGACGAAGGGGATGTTAATGGACTGGCTACTACTAACCGTGATATGACGGGTACTCTCGTCGATCTCAAATTTAAATGTGATACCCAGTGGGTATTCTAAGCCCGCGTTTTTGTAGGCTTCTGCCGAGGCAAGATGAGCGGCCAAACCAGATTTCTCAGTATCAGTGACTGAATCCAGCGGAATGCTGGCCTTAAGGGGTTGCCCTAAAGTGGAGGAAACGTTAATGCCGCCCATACTTACAGCGGAGATTTGCGATGACCAAGTTAATACGGCCACACCCAACAGTTTCATCAGTGATTTTTGCACGCCAGCTCCTTCACCTTCATAACTAATTATCGAAGATTAAAATAACAACACAGAATTATCTGCCAAACAGACAATCATTACATGGAGCCAGACTTCAGCAGCCCCATTTTACATATACTTACCAAATTACAGGTACTTGTCGATCAGTATCTCGGCAATTTGCACGCTATTCAATGCAGCACCTTTGCGTACATTATCGCTGACTACCCACAAATTCAAGCCCATGGGGTGAGAAATGTCCTCACGGATGCGTCCCACATAGGTTGCATCATTGCCCGCTGCGTCGATTGCAGTTGGATAGCCACCTGGTTCACGCTCATCCATCACAATCACGCCAGGTGCTTTTTCCAGTAAAGCACGTGCTTCAACCGCCGTAATCTTTTTCAGTGTTTCAACATGAATCGCTTCAGAGTGACCATAAAAAACAGGGACGCGCACCGCAGTAGGATTCACCTGAATACGATCATCTTCCATAATCTTCTGGGTTTCCCACACCATTTTCATTTCTTCTTTGGTGTAGCCATTGTCCATAAAGACATCAATTTGTGGAATCACATTAAACGCAATACGTTTTGGATAAACTTCCACTTCTGGTTCTTGCGAATTGAACAAGGCGCGCGTTTGATTGGCTAATTCGTCAATTGCTTCCTTACCTGTGCCAGAGACTGCCTGATACGTTGCGACGTTAATGCGCGCAATACCGACTGCATCGCGAATAGGCTTTAACGCCACCAGCATCTGGATCGTAGAGCAGTTAGGGTTCGCGATGATACCGCGATTTTTGTATTGTGCAATGGCATGTGGATTGACTTCGGGCACAACCAGTGGAATATCGCGGTCATAGCGGAAATGAGCGGTGTTGTCGATGACGATGCAACCCGCTGCTGCAGCGATGGGCGCGTATTTTTCGGACACGTTACCACCTGCAGAAAATAAGCCGATTTGTGCTTTGGCAAAATCAAATTGATCCACGTCAATGACGGTTAATTCTTCGCCGTTAAATGTCACCTTTGAACCTGCGGAACGGCTAGAGGCTAATGGATATAAATTACGCACGGGAAACTTACGTTGCGCCAAAATTTCCAGCATCGCTTCGCCCACTGCACCTGTGGCACCTAAAATACACACGTCATACTGCTTAGTCATTATCAATTTCTCCAATAAAATTCTGTTGCTCCCCTCGCCCGCTTGCGGGGAGAGCGTAGCGAAGCTGGCTGGGGGGAGAGGGCGGTTTCCCCTTCTCCCTTCCCCCTTATCTAATCTTTGCTTAAAGAGCCGCGACCACCGCGTCGCCCATTTCAGCCGTACCGATCTTCGCCATGCCCGCTTCAGCGATGTCACCTGTGCGGTAGCCTTGCTGCAAGGTTTTGCGCACGGCATTTTCGATGCGTTGCGCTATGTCGTCACGCGCAAAAGTGTAGCGCATCATCATGGCGACCGACAAAATCGTCGCTAATGGATTGGCGATATTCTTGCCCGCGATATCTGGCGCAGATCCATGACAAGGTTCGTATAAACCTTTGTTATTCGCATCCAGCGATGCGGAAGGCAACATGCCAATTGAACCCGTCAACATGGATGCTTCGTCCGATAAAATATCGCCGAAAATATTGCCTGTCAAAATGACATCAAATTGTTTAGGTGCACGCACCAATTGCATCGCGGCGTTATCCACATACATGTGTGATAACTCAACTTCAGGATATTCTTTACCAACTTCAGTGACAATTTCGCGCCAGAACATGCTGGTGTCCAACACGTTGGCTTTATCTACCGAGCACAATTTCTTATTGCGCTTCATTGCACTTTGGAAACCGACGTGCGCCACTCGGCGGATTTCGGATTCGCTGTAGTGCATGGTGTCAAAGCCTTGGCGTTCACCATTTTCCAAGGTGCGAATGCCGCGAGGCTGACCAAAATAAATATCGCCCGTCAATTCGCGCAAAATCATAATATCCAAACCCGATACCAATTCAGGTTTCAAGCTAGACGCGTTCACTAATTCGGGATAGACCAAAGCAGGTCGCAAATTGGCAAATAAATTCAAACCTTTGCGAATGCGCAACAGCCCTTGTTCTGGGCGTTGTGGACGGGGTAAGTTGTCATACTGATAACCACCGACCGCACCCAATAATACCGCATCAGATTCTTGCGCTAACTTCAAAGTCGCTTCTGGCAGCGGGTCGCCCGCTGCATCATATCCCGCGCCGCCAATGTGCGCGTACTCCATTTCAATCGGTAAGCCCTCGCTGCGTAAAGCTTCCATGACTTTGACGGCTTGCGCCACGATTTCAGGACCGATACCGTCACCTGGTAAAACTGCGATTTTCATCTTATTTCCTTTATTCTCATACAGGTGCGCACGCGCCACCTTAAATTTTGTATAGGGTTACGCCACCAACCAAGGTTGTGCAGCATGGCGTTTAGCTTCAAACGCTTGAATTTCAGCCACATGTTGCAGCGTCAGGCCAATATCATCTAGACCGTTGAGCAAGCAATGTTTGCGGAAAGCATCGACTTCAAAGGCGTAGACCATGCCATCAGGTAAGGTGATGGCTTGATTTTCCAAATCAACCGTCAATTTAAAATCATCTTTGGCTGCAATGGCTTTAAATAAAGTATCGACTTTGTCCGCGTCCAAGCGTATCGGCAACAATCCGTTCTTAAAACAATTGTTGAAGAAAATGTCGGCAAAGGTGGGCGCGATAATGACGCGGAAGCCATAGTCTTCTAATGCCCACGGTGCGTGTTCACGCGATGAGCCGCAGCCAAAATTTTCGCGCGCCAATAAAATTTGTGCACCTTGGAAGCGCGGTTGGTTCAGGACAAAATCAGGGTTCAACGGGCGGACGCTGTTGTCCATACCAGGTTCGCCGTGATCCAAATAACGCCATTCATCAAAGGCATTCGGACCAAATCCTGCGCGCTGGATGGATTTCAAAAACTGTTTGGGGATAATCGCGTCGGTATCGACGTTAGCGCGATCCAAGGGTGTCACCACGCTATTTAACTGGGTAAATTTACGCATAATTATTTGGCAGCCTTTTCCAATTTGTGACCGCCTTTTTGGATGTCTTTGCCTAATCCTTCAATGGTGTTGCAGCCTGTTATCAGGGCAATTACGATGATTACAAAAGAGATTTTTTTCATGTTCATTCCTTTTACAGCTTGCTCACGTCAACAAAGTGACCCGCAATTGCCGCAGCTGCGGCCATGGCGGGGCTGACCAGATGGGTGCGCCCGCCTTGACCTTGGCGACCTTCAAAATTGCGGTTGGAAGTGGAGGCGCAACGTTCGCCAGGATTGAGGCGATCATCGTTCATTGCCAAGCACATCGAGCAACCTGCGTCGCGCCATTCAAAACCCGCCGCGATAAAAATTTTGTCCAGTCCTTCGGCTTCGGCTTGCGCTTTCACCAAACCCGATCCTGGTACGACCAATGCCAATTTGACATTGCTTGCCACGGTTTTGCCTTGTGCCACGACTGCCGCAGCCCGCAAATCTTCGATGCGCGAGTTGGTACAAGAGCCGATAAACACTTTGTCGATTTGAATCGCAGTGATGGGGGTGTTGGCTTCCAAACCCATATAGCGCAAGGCGCGTTCTGCGCCTTCGCGTTTGACTGGGTCTGTCATATCGGCTGGATTTGGCACGCTGCCATCCACCGAAACCACCATTTCAGGCGATGTTCCCCATGTCACTTGTGGTTTGATGTCGGTTGCATCCAATTCCACCACGGCATCAAACACCGCGCCAGCATCGCTGTGCAACGTATTCCAATACGCCACAGCTTGTTCCCATACGTCAGCTTTCGGCGCGTAAGGACGACCTTTTAAGTAGTCAATCGTGGTTTGATCCGCAGCCACCAAGCCCGCGCGTGCGCCGCCTTCAATCGCCATATTGCACAAGGTCATACGGCCTTCCATGCTTAAGCCGCGAATCGCGCTACCCGCGAACTCAATCGCAAATCCTGTTCCACCCGCTGTGCCGATTTTGCCGATAATGGCGAGAGCCACATCTTTTGCGGTCACGCCTTTGCCCAACAGACCTTCTACCTTGACCAACATGGCTTTGGATTTTTTTGCCACCAAGCATTGCGTCGCCATAACGTGTTCGACTTCGGATGTGCCGATGCCATGCGCTAAAGCGGCAAATGCGCCGTGAGTACTGGTATGCGAATCACCGCAGACCACGGTCATGCCTGGCAGTGTCGCGCCTTGTTCAGGACCAACGACATGGACAATCCCTTGACGCACATCGGACATTTTGAATTCGTTCACGCCAAAATCGGCGCAGTTTTTATCCAGCGTTTCGACTTGCAAGCGGGCGATCGGGTCGGTGATACCTTGATCGCGCCCTGTGGTGGGGACGTTATGATCCGCAACCGCCATAATAGAAGCTACGCGCCATAATTTGCGTCCCGCCAGCTTTAGTCCCTCAAAGGCTTGTGGGCTGGTCACTTCATGGACTAAATGACGATCAATGTAAATCAATGCCGTGCCGTCGGCATCTTGCCGTACCACATGAGCATGCCAAAGTTTGTCGTAAAGAGTTTGCGCGTTCATAAATAGTGTGCATTTTTAAGAGCGCGGGATTATGCCATAAGCCACGGCACTTGGCAGCCTTCGCGTGTTGCTATTGCGAACAATGTTCTACAATTTTTTGCTGGGGGGCTTTTATGGTCTCTTTGTGATTTTTAGCACATACAAACATATATATTTAAACTATCTTTCACTTCCTCGTTAAAATCTTATTAAGGAAATGAATTATGGAAGCAAATAAATTGGCATTGGCAGCTTTAATACTTTGGGTGTTAACCGTGGCTATTTTTGCGTGGTTTTTTGTACGTGGCAATACAACCGCAGGTACGGATGGTAGAACAGCCATCGTATTGCAAACTGCTGAGCGTGATTTAGTGCTTTCTGAAATGCGTGGACTGCTATCGTCCACCCAAGCCGTGCTTGATGGTGTGAATTCGGGTGATATGAAACAAGTTGCACAAGCAGCACGTTTGGCGGGCATGGCAGGTGCTGCAGATGTCAATCCCGCGTTGATGGCGAAATTGCCCTTGGATTTCAAATCATTGGGCATGAGCGTGCATCATGAGATGGATGACATTGCAGCAGCGGCTGATGCTGGCAAACCAGCACCTGAAATTTTGAAAATGGTCTCGAATACGCTGACCAAATGCGTCGCTTGTCATTCCGCCTGGCAGCTTAAAGCGAGCAACTAAAGGGGAAGACGTAGGCAACACGGCCATTATGAAAAAGGCGTAACATAATGTTGCGCCTTGGCTAGCGGGAGTTCTAATAGGGAACGCGCTTAGAAATGGTACCCCACCACAAAACTCAAACTATTTGCCGAGCGACGCATGGTCAACGGGCTATTTTGCGCGCTACCTGACAGTTGCTTCACTGTGATGCCCGCGTTGCTAAACCATGCTTTGGAATAGTTATGCGTCCAGTTCACTTTTGCCGCGTAATCCTTTATGCCAGAACTTGCATTAAATGCCGTCAACACACCACCCGATGCAGCCGCTTGCGCTGCCGTTACGCCAAAATAAGTTTGCATATATTTGTTATTCGCCCAGTTCACATCCACACCAGCGCGTAGCTGATCGACTGCGGACAAGCGGGTTTCATAACCTGCCCCCAGTTCTAAACGTGTGCCGTGTGAGCTGGCGGCGAGGCTGGAATTCACATACCAAGGCGAGAAGCGCGCATTCAAAAATCCGCCCAACTCGCCCGTTGTACCAATATCTCCCATGCCGTTCAAATGTGCATCCGCATTTTGGCGACGATAGGGTGCTAAGGTCAGGCGTAAGCCATATTGCAAGTTTTTGTCATCCGAAAAATCATAGCCGATGCCGCGTGTTGTGCCCGCGAAGAAATGACCATTTTGGACGTTAATCAAGGGGATAAAGCGCAAGCGATTAGTCGCAGAACCCTCATAACGTGGGGCTGACGCGATACCGCCACCTAGCACAACGTTCCAGTCAGACTGTTCGCCAGTGGCATTGTCTTCCGCAAAGGCGACTTGACATAACAAGGAGGAGGCGATGAGTAAGGCCAGTTTTTTCATGATTAACTTTCTAAGAAATAAAATGTGTCGCCACAAGAGTGGCGAGCGCGATTGGATTATAGTTGAGGAAAAAAGTTCAGTTTCAACGCGGTGCGTGTGCCTAAAATTTGCCCTCAATGTTGCAAGTCGATATCAAATAAATGGCGACTTAAGTGTTTATTATGGACTGCATATCCTGTCAGTTTTCAATCACCAAACTTGGCAAGCGGTATTTGTATCACGAATGTCATCAGAAAAATAATCACTTAAGCAAGCGAGGAAGACTACTTGTTTAGTCCCTTTATTAAGAGGTGTGCTATATACCGAACTTAAGGAGGAAAAGAGATTGGCTAGGAATTTGGCGTGCATCCGACGCAAGTTGGTCTGTGGAAGCGCGAACTGCAAGAACAGGCCGCTAGTCTGTTTGATGTCAAACGCGGTCCCAAACCTGCCGACCCGTCTGCCAGTCCAGAGCGACTGTATTCCGAAATTGGCAGACTCAAAATGGAACTCGACCAGCTGCATGAAATAGGCGACCCTCTTAAGCTCGACACATTATTGTCTTGACCGAGGGCCACTTTAGCGCAGGATTTTGTGATGTATGACGGGTTAAAGGTGGAAAATTGGTTTGAGGCGTGAGTGTGGGGCTTGCAATCAAATGATTGGAGGTTGTTTAAATCCATTTATCCTTCGACAAGCTCAGGACGAACGGATTTCAAAGGTTCAGGAAGAATGGATTGAATCAGGGTTTCCTTCGCTATATAACTTCCCCGACAGCAAACTGGCGGATACGATTAGCATAGCACCCATCCAATCTCGCCATTCCATGGCTTCGCCTGCCAAAAAATATGAGGCGGTGGCAGCTGCGACCAGTTCAAATAAAAACAATAACATCGCACGATTGGCGGGAAGGTGGGTCACGCCGTATTGCACGGCAAAGCTGACGGCGAATAGGGTTATGCCTAATAAGAGTAGCACGCTGGCGATGCCCAGGTCGATGATCGCCCATTGTTGCGCGATGCCCCCTTGCCAGTACAATAAGGGCGCGGTCAGTAGTGCTGTGCCAATCCAGATGCTGTAGGCTTTGGCTTCGACGCTCAGATGCGCGGCGCGTAGTGAGACAACATTGGACAGTGCGAATCCCATGCCCGCTGACAATCCCAACCATTCGGATAAATTTTGCGGGAGCGGTAGTCCTTGTTGTGGTTGCCATAGCATGACGATTGCGCCGCTCAACGACAACGCCATGACTAAGTAGCCATAACGATTTAATTTTTCATTTAAGATCCAATAGGAAAACAAGATGGTCCAAAGCGGGGCGAGGTAAAACAACAGCAAAACCCGCATCACATCGCCATGTAGCATTGCCAGTACATAGCCAAAGTTTGCCCAACCTGCACTCAGTACCAGCAAAGTTGACCACCAGCCCGCTCTTGGCATTTCACGCCAGACCTTGGGCAACCAAAATATGCCGAATACCATCGCCAATACATAAGTGATCAGCGTCGCCAAGCTGCCCGATATGCCTATGGATTGCAATTCACGGTAGGGATACCAGATCAGTCCCCATACCAGCGCACCGCTTAATATGCCTGCAATGGGCATGATTTGTTTTGATTTTTGCATGTTTTAACAGCCGAGAAATGTGAAATGGGCGGGGGGATAAAAGTTTATGGGTAAAACATGATGGCAATCAACCTTGCCATACACTTCCTCGATCGCCAGAGGGAGAGGGTACATTTCACTTTTCACCTTTCACCATCCCTATATAATGCGCGCTGATTTTTTGCTTAAATTTCCCACTATGAATCCAGATTTAAACCGACTTCAGCCTTATCCTTTTCAAAAACTTGCCGCGTTGTTTAGTGGCGTGGTGCCGAATCCAGCTTATACACCGATACGCTTGTCCATCGGCGAACCAAAACATGCAACCCCTGCGTTTATCCGCGAGGCATTGATTGCGGGGCTGGATGGATTGGCGAATTATCCCACAACCGCAGGCAGTGACGCATTACGCAGTGCAATTGCCGAGTGGGTGGCGCGCCGTTATGACTTGCCCGCGCTGAATCCCAAAACCCAAGTGCTGCCCATTAACGGTAGTCGTGAAGCCTTATTCGCCTTTGCTCAAGCCGTGATTGACCGCACCCGCCCTGAAGCGGCGGTGATCTGCCCCAATCCGTTTTACCAAATTTACGAAGGTGCGGCATTTTTGGCGGGTGCAACCCCTTATTTTTTAAATAACTTACCCGAAGATCATTACGCGCTGCATTTTAATGAATTACCTGAATCGGTCTGGGCGCGTACCCAATTGATTTACGTTTGCTCCCCTGGCAACCCCACAGGACGGGTGATGCCCCTGTCGGAATGGCAAACCTTGTTTGACTTGTCGGATCGCTATGGCTTTGTGATTGCCTCGGACGAATGCTATTCAGAAATTTATTTTGACGAAAAACCGCTGGGCGGCTTGCAAGCGGCGCAGTTGCTGGGACGCACAGATTATAAAAATTTGCTGATGTTCTCTAGTCTATCCAAACGCTCCAATGTACCAGGGATGCGTTCTGGCTTCGTGGCGGGTGACGCGTATCTAGTCGAAAAGTTTGCGCTATATCGCACCTACCACGGTTCGGCAATGAATCCTGCCATTCAAACTGCTAGTATCGCGGCGTGGAATGACGAAGCGCACGTCATAGAAAACCGCCGTTTATATGCCGAGAAATTTGCTCAAGTCGTCGAGATTTTAAAGCCCGTCCTTCCCGTAGAATTGCCCGATGCAGGCTTTTACCTGTGGATCAAAACGCCGATTCCTGACACGGACTTCGCGCAACGCTTGTACCGCGATTACAACGTGACAGTTTTGCCAGGGAGTTATTTGGCGCGTGAAGCGCAAGGCATCAATGCGGGCGAACACTTTGTGCGCTTGGCGTTGGTGGCAAGTACAGATGAAACGGTGGAAGGCGCGAAACGGATTGCCGCTTTTGTGCGAGGACTAAGCTGCGCGTAGTCTTGATGGCTGGATTTCTACGGCAATGGCGACGATTCGCATCGACAGAGCAAAAAGCAAAACCTCTCACTTCATCATTCCCGCATAGGCGGGATCCCCTCTCCCCCGTAAACGGGCGAGGGGAGTTACGTCAAATCAGCATATAGATTGCTTTACCATCATCTCTTAGCGTGAAAGGTGAAAAGTGAAACAAACCGTTGCGCTGCCACTCGTTTCACCTTTCACCAAGCTGCGCAGCAGCACATCACCCTTCAAGCATTCTCCTTCACTCCTCCACTAAAAACACGCCACCAATCACCGTATATTCTTCTTCGCCTTGCAACAAATTCGGTAGTAGCGCGGGGTAGCAGAAAATTTTGCTGATGGGGACTTGGGTGGTGAGGATGTGGTCGCCGAATTCGTCGGCGCGCTCGCGGTTGGCAGTAAAGGAGTTGAGGTTGTTGAACAGGACGATGCGGGATTTTTTGTCGGGCTGGGCGAGGGTTTCGTGTTCGTCTAGGCGGTTAGTGCCGCGATACAGCGTGAAATGGGTGCGTTGTGGGTATTGGCGGGCGAGTTCGTATTGGCAATAGGTATAGAGCAAATCCAGTTGTGCTTCGAGTCCATTCGTGCCGTATAGCGCGGTGGCGCGCATTTCTAAATAATGGCGATAGGTGTCGCCAGAAAAATCGCGGATAGGCGCGCCGTGGTAACGGGGCAATAGCCCAAAGCGCGATTCCACCCAACCCTTAAGTGCTGCGCCTTCGCGCCCATCTGAATCAAAACTCCAGCCACGCACCATGCGTAAATAGTCGGCTTTGTTGCGTTTGTGACGTGTGCGGGATGAAAAGCCAGCTTGTTCGGGTTGGTCTAAATAAAACGCGGCGTTGAGGTGCAGGGTAAAGGCTAGGGCGCGTTCGCTGGGTTGGTCGATTTGATCGAGAAGTTGAAACAAGCCGCGATGGAATTGTGTGACACCGTCTAAGGCGAGGGGAATAGGGTGTTGTTGAAAGCGTAGGCTACCTAATAGGACGGCGGGGAGGTTGCAGCGATTGATTGGCAGCCGTGCCCAACGTGGTAGTACAGGCGATAAATTTGTCGCCAGTCCGACAATGTCCTCGTTGTTGTTGTGTGTTGAATCCGCCAATGGTTCGGAGGTGTAAATTATTTGTTGTTTCATTTCATATGGTTGCTTGTTTTTTAAAGCGTGGCACGCAGTTTGCGATGTATAGGGTGCGAGCAACAAGTTTTTTAATCGCATTTCTTTTTGCAACTCTTAGGAGACTAACATGGCACTGCGTCAATGCGCAATTTACGGTAAAGGCGGTATCGGTAAATCGACTACCACTCAAAACCTTGTAGCTGCTCTTGCTGAATCTGGCAAGAAAGTAATGATCGTTGGCTGCGATCCCAAGGCGGATTCAACACGTTTGATTCTGCATTCTAAAGCACAAAACTCCGTCATGGAACTGGCTGCTGAAGCGGGTAGCGTTGAAGATTTGGAATTGGAAGACGTTCTGTCTGTCGGTTACGGCGGTATCAAGTGCGTGGAATCTGGTGGTCCTGAGCCAGGCGTGGGTTGTGCTGGTCGTGGTGTGATTACCGCGATTAACTTCTTGGAAGAAGAAGGCGCATACGACGACGAACTCGACTTCGTATTCTACGACGTGTTGGGTGACGTGGTGTGTGGTGGTTTCGCGATGCCTATTCGTGAAAACAAAGCACAAGAAATCTACATCGTTTGCTCTGGCGAAATGATGGCGATGTATGCTGCTAATAACATCGCTAAAGGTATCGTGAAGTATGCGAACTCAGGTAGCGTACGTTTGGCAGGTTTGATCTGCAACAGCCGTCAAACTGACCGTGAAGATGAATTGATCGAAGCGTTGGCACGTATGTTGGGCACACAAATGATTCACTTCATTCCTCGTGCTAACTCAGTGCAACACGCTGAAATCCGCCGTATGACTGTGATCGAATTTGATCCAACCAACAAGCAAGCTGACGAATATCGTGCTTTGGCGAACAAGATTGTGAATAACACTAAATTTGTTATTCCAACTCCTATCACCATGGACGAGCTGGAAGCCTTGTTGATGGAATTCGGCATCATGGAAGTTGAAGATGAGTCCATCATCGGTAAGAAAGCTAGCGAGCTGGCTGCTGCTTAATAAATGTAGGTTGGGTCAGTCCTAAGGGCGCACCCAACATCATTTGAAGAGTTGTTGGGTTACGCGGTGAAGTCGCTAACCCAACCTACATCGAACCCTAGAGGACTCCACATATTGGTGGGTCATTAAAGGAGAATGAAATGTCTGCATTAACACGCGAAGAAACCGAAGCACTGATCCAAGAGGTGCTTGAGGTTTATCCAGAAAAAGCCAAGAAAGATCGCGCCAAACATTTGGCTGTTAACGATCAATCTATCGAACAATCCAAAAAATGTATCACCTCCAACCGTAAGTCCTTGCCAGGCGTGATGACGATTCGTGGTTGCGCATACGCAGGCTCTAAAGGCGTGGTGTGGGGTCCGATCAAGGACATGATCCACATTTCTCATGGCCCAGTGGGCTGTGGTCAATACTCCCGCGCGGGTCGTCGTAATTATTATGTCGGTACGACAGGGGTCAATACATTCGGCACAATGAACTTCACTTCCGACTTTCAGGAAAAAGACATTGTGTTCGGCGGCGATAAAAAGCTTGCCAAACTGATCGGCGAAATCGAACAACTGTTCCCGCTGAACAAAGGTATTTCGGTGCAATCCGAGTGCCCAATTGGGCTGATCGGTGATGACATCGAAGCGGTATCCAAGAAGGCGGCCGCAGAATTTAACAAACCCGTCGTGCCTGTGCGCTGCGAAGGTTTCCGTGGGGTGTCACAATCACTCGGTCACCATATCGCCAATGACGCGATTCGCGATTGGGTATTGCCACGCCGTGAAGGCAAGGCATTTGAAGGCACACCTTACGATGTCGCTGTAATCGGCGATTACAACATCGGCGGTGACGCATGGTCTTCCCGTATTTTGTTGGAAGAAATGGGTCTGCGCGTCGTGGCTCAATGGTCTGGCGACGGTACGATTGCTGAAATGGAAAAGACCCCTTACGTTAAGGTCAATCTGATTCACTGCTATCGTTCAATGAACTACATTGCCCGTCACATGGAAGAAAAGTACAGCATTCCTTGGATGGAATACAACTTCTTCGGTCCAACCAAAGTTGCTGAATCCTTGCGTGCAATTGCTGCATTGTTCGACGACAAAATCAAGGAAGGTGCAGAACGCGTGATCGCGAAGTACCAACCTTTGATGCAAGCGGTGATCGATAAGTACAAACCACGTCTGGAAGGCAAACGCGTCATGTTGTACGTCGGCGGTTTACGTCCACGTCACGTGATCGGTGCTTATGAAGATTTGGGCATGGAAGTGGTGGGTACTGGGTATGAATTCGGTCATAACGACGATTACGACCGCACCATCAAAGACATGGGCAATGCCACTTTGATTTATGACGATGTGACAGGCTTTGAATTTGAAGAGTTTGTGAAACGCGTCAAACCAGACTTGGTCGGCTCAGGTATTAAAGAAAAGTTCATCTTCCAAAAGATGGGCGTTCCTTTCCGCCAAATGCACTCTTGGGATTATTCTGGTCCTTACCACGGCTATGACGGTTTTGCCATCTTCGCCCGCGATATGGATATGACCTTGAACAACCCATGCTGGAGCAAGATCACTGCCCCATGGTTGAAGCAAGCTGAACCAGAAGCAGCAAAAAAAGCGGCGTAATTGTAGGGTAAACCTATGAAAAGGGCGGTGGCAACGCCGTCCATCCATCAATCTGTGCTGGCATCTGCATATGAGCAGTGCGGCTAAGGAGATAAAAATGCAACAAGCTGATGACATCAAACCTTGTTATCCACTCTTCCGTCAGGACGAATACAAGGAATCGCTGAGTAATAAACAGGATAACTTTGAAGAACGCTTTGACGCGGCCAAAGTGCAAGATACTTTCACTTGGACAACCACGATGGAATATCGTGAATTGAACTTCAAACGTGAAGCCTTGACGGTCAATCCTGCGAAAGCCTGCCAACCTTTAGGTGCTGTGCTGTGCGCAATTGGCTTTGAAAAGACCATGCCTTATGTACACGGTTCACAAGGTTGCGTTGCTTACTTCCGTACTTACTTTAACCGTCACTTCCGTGAACCTATCTCTTGCGTGTCAGATTCCATGACTGAAGATGCAGCGGTTTTTGGTGGTCAAAAGAACATGATCGACGGCTTGGAAAATGCGAAAGCACTGTACAAACCAGACATGATCGCGGTGTCCACCACTTGTATGGCAGAAGTTATTGGTGATGACTTGAACGCCTTTATTCGTAATACGAAAAAAGCGGGAAATATTCCTGAAGACTACCCCGTGCCGTTCGCGCATACCCCGTCTTTCGTGGGTTCGCATGTAACAGGTTGGGACAATATGTTTGAAGGCATCATTGGCTATTTCACCCGCAATACCATGGAAGGCAAGGTCGCAGGCTCAAACGGCAAGATCAATATCGTGCCAGGGTTTGAAACTTACCTCGGCAACTACCGCGTGATTCATCGCATGTTGGATGAAATGGGCGTGGCGCACACTATGTTGAGCGATCCAACCGAAGTGCTGGATACCCCTGCGGATGGTCAATTCCGTATGTATGCAGGTGGGACCACACAAGATGAAGTGAAAGATGCGGCGAATGCAACCACCACTTTCTTGATGCAACCGATGCAGATGGAAAAAACCAAGAAATTCATCGATCAAATTTGGAAACATGACGTGCCTAAGTTGAATATTCCAATGGGCTTGGAGTGGACGGATGAATGGTTGATGAAGGTTTCTGAAGTGACAGGCAAGCCTATCCCTGCTTCTTTGGTGAAGGAACGTGGTCGCTTTGTGGACATGATGACTGACAGCCACACTTGGTTGCACGGTAAGAAAATCAGCTTGTATGGTGATCCTGACTTCACATTGGGCATGACTAAATTCTTGACTGAGTTGGGCATTGAACCTTTGCATGTGTTGTGCAACAACGGCAGCAAGAAGTGGACAAAAGCCATGCAAAAAATGTTGGATGAAACGCCTTACGGCAAAAACACTCAGTTGTTTGCAGGTGCTGACTTGTGGCACTTCCGTTCACTGGTGTTGACTGAGAAGCCTGACTTCATGATCGGCAACTCTTACGCTAAGTTCATCCAACGCGATACTTTGCATAAGGGTAAAGCGTTTGAAGTGCCCTTGATCCGTATCGGCTTCCCGATCTTTGACCGTCATCACCTCCATCGTGCCACAACATTAGGCTACGAAGGCGCGATGCAAATGTTGACCACACTGACTAACGCAGTGTTGGAAAAACTGGATGAAGATACACGCGGCATGGGAACCACCGACTACAACCACGATTTGGTGCGCTAGTTCAAGGCTGGGAAGGGTTAAGGGCGAAGGGGGAAGGGTAGGCTGCAAGCGAGCTTTAACCTTCTCTCTTCCCTCTTCTCCCTTCTCAGCGACTAACAAGGAGCATCAAATGGCTAACATCATGGTCCAACGTGGTAGCAAGACTGCCTACGTGTTTTATCTGCCCAAGCGAGATCTTGAGGACGACATCGTTTCGATGGAGTTCGACACCCCAGAAAAATGGGGCGGTGAGATCAAGTTGAATAATGGTGGCAGTTATTACATTGAACCTCAACCTGCACCCGCAAAATTGCCGATTTCCCTACGTGCTAAACGTTTGGATGCGGCGGAATAGTTAGAGCAGAGAAGGGGGAAGAGGGAAGGGAGTGGTGTGCGATGGGCATTTTCGTTTAGGGAATGTCAATCAGCACATGGTTTTTACCCTTCGCCCTTCTCACTTCACCCTTCTCTCTTCCCAGTATTTAAAAGGAGAATCATCATGGCAATGAAAATCAATGCAGATTTGTGTACTTCTTGTGGGGATTGCGAGCCTGAATGTCCAACGGCTTCAATCAGCACGAAAAAAGGCATAACCGTCATCGACGCAAGTGGCTGTACCGAATGCGAAGGTGATTTCAAAAAACCACAATGTGCGAAAGTCTGCCCTATCAAGGGCTGTATTACGCAGATTGCAGCGTAACTAAAGGGGAGGGAGAAGAGATAAGAGGGAAGGGAAACACCATTCATCCCGCTTTTTCCCTTCTCCCTTCACGCTTCCCCCTTCTCATTATTTAAAGGAGCAACCATGACCACTGTCATCACCAAAACAGCAGCCTTGCGTATTGCACAGGCTGCGCGCGTGCTTGCCGACGTAAATGCGGCTGCATTTGCGGCGAAGTTAGGCGACCAACTCGGCTTGCCCATCACCGAAGAGAAACTGGCTAAAGTGACCGTGGCCGATGTCAAGCTTATTCTGTCTGGCGAAGAAACCGTTGATCCCGACGTGGACAATGCCTCGATTAAATTAGCAGTGCGCCATTTGTGGGGGGCGACTGACGAGGACGAAAGTCTGCCAGCAACGGCCGCCTATACTGAAGGCGATATGCCTGGTAGTTTACGTGTTGCGGTTGCCTCCAATACCGAAGAAAATTTGGACGGCCATTTTGGCTCTTGCCCACGCTTTTTGATTTACCAAGTGGGGCGTGACGAAATCCGCCTGATTGAAGTGCGTTCCACCAGCCTCGCCGATGAGGCGGAAGACAAAAATGTAGCACGCGCCAATCTCATCAAAGATTGTCAGATTGTCTACGTGCAATCCATTGGTGGACCTGCCGCTGCCAAAGCCGTGCGCGCCAACATTCATCCCGTGAAATCACCCGAAGGTGGTCAAGTGCGCTTAACCCTGCAACGCTTGCAAGCCGTGCTGGATGCGCCTCCCCCTTGGTTGGCTAAAATACTGGGTGTAGAAGCGAAATCCTTGCGCCAATTTGCTGATACAGAAGAAGACTAAGCCATGATTACCCAAGAAACCTTGGAACAAATCGCCAAGATGGCGGCTGAATGTGAAGCGTTGAATGACGCGGCTTTGACCCGCTTGAAAGCCCAATGGGCAGAGCTGCGTTTTACCGTTTGCAACGACGATGATATGCCCGCTAGATTGCCGCCTGTACTTCGCCGTGAGAAATTTAACCTCTATTTAGTCAATGGCAGCGAACACTGTCTCAGCCTAACCGACGATCTTACGCAAGCGATAGGCGTGGTGCTAGCGGAAGTAGATGCGTAAAGTCGTACAATGCGCGATAAGTTGGTGCAGTCACCACTTCCGTTTATTCCTAAAGCAAGCTGATTTATTGCTCCGTTCGTAGTGTGCTGTGAGCTGGTCGAATGACCGAACCATGAATAGAAAATTTGTCAATTCAATACGTTTAAAGCCCAAAGTCGTTTACTGGCTCTGGGCAAACGGATTTTCGATGTTTTCTCACATCTCTGTTTGATCGAGCACACACTTCACACAAGTAGAATCCTTGCACGCCACGCCTTGGTTTGTGGCACACTTGCGCCTCTGTTTTTACTTCAAGTTAACTCCCTTGCAACCTTACGAACTCTTTATTGGATTGCGTTACACGCGCGCAAAGCGGCGCAATCATTTTATTTCTTTTATTTCCCTGATTTCGATGCTGGGCATGGCGTTGGGCGTGATGGCACTGATTGTCGTGCTGTCGGTGATGAACGGCTTTCAGAAGGAAGTCCGTGCGCGCATGTTGGGCGCGTCGCCGCATTTGGAAGTGGTGGCAGATGGCGGGCGCATGGCGGACTGGCAAGCAGTGCTGAACTTGGTAGAAAAGCATCCTCAAGTGTCTGCGGTCGCACCTTACGTCAATGGGCAAGGCATGTTGTCGTTTGGGCAAAGCGTGCAAGGCGTGATGGTGCGCGGGATTTTGCCTGAACGGGAAGCAGAGCTGACGGATTTGGCGCAAAAAATGAAGTCGGGTCAGTTGAGCGATTTACGCGCGGGCGAGTTTGGCATCGTGTTAGGCGTGGATTTGGCGCGGGCGTTGGGCGTGCAGCTCGACCAAAAAGTCATGCTGATTTCGCCACAAGGCTCGATTACCCCTGCGGGGATGGTGCCGCGTCTCAAGCAGTTCCGTGTCATCGGGTTGTTTGAGATTGGTATGGCTCCTTACGACAATAGTCTCGCGCTGATTCAGATGAACGACGCGCAAAAACTCTTTCAAATGGGCGATCAAGTAACGGGCATCGCCGCAAAATTGCACGATGTTGAACGCGCCCCGCAAGTCGCCGACGCGCTGCAACGCCAATTGCCGCTGAATTTGTATGCCAATGACTGGACACATCAAAACAGCAATTATTTCAGCGCGGTACAGATGGAAAAGAAAATGATGTTTATCATTTTGTCACTGATTGTAGCGGTGGCGGCGTTTAACATCGTGTCAACCTTGGTCATGGCGGTCACAGACAAGCAAGCGGACATTGCGATTTTGCGCACTTTAGGCGCGTCACCGCGCAGTATTATGAAAATATTTATGGTACAAGGGGTGGTGATCGGCATCGTCGGTACGCTGCTGGGCTGTGTCAGCGGGATTGTTTTGGCGTTGAATCTGGATGTCGTGATTCCATTTATTGAACGCTTATTCCATGTGCAATTTTTGTCCAAAGAAGTGTATTTCATCACCGAACTGCCGTCAGATTTACATGTCGATGAAGTCATTTTGATCGCCGCGATCTCTTTTGTGATTAGCATTTTGGCGACGCTTTATCCCAGCTATCGCGCTTCCAAAACCCAACCCGCCGAGGCATTGCGTTATGAATAATCCCGTGTTGGCTTGCCGTGATTTAAGCAAAACTTTTTTATTGGGCAAACAGCCTGTTCCCGTGTTGCAAAAAGTGAATTTAAGCGTGGCGCGCGGCGAACGCATCGCCATTGTCGGCGCGTCAGGTTCAGGTAAAAGCACTTTACTGCATTTGCTGGGCGGCTTGGATGTCGCCAGCAGCGGCACGGTGGAAATTTTGGGCGAAGACGTACAAAGCCTGACCGAAACTCAACGCGGCGTATTGCGCAATCGCAATCTGGGCTTCGTCTATCAATTCCACCATTTGCTACCCGAATTCACCGCGCTGGAAAATGTCGCCATGCCCTTGTTAATTCGCGGCATGAAACGTGCCGAAGCCGAACCCATTGCCGCCGCGATGTTGGAAAAAGTTGGCTTGGCGCAGCGCGTACAACATTTGCCCGCCGAATTATCAGGCGGCGAACGCCAACGCACCGCCGTGGCGCGGGCATTAGTGACCAACCCCGCGTGCGTGTTAGCCGACGAACCCACGGGCAACTTGGATCGCAACAGCGCGATGGCGTTATTTGATTTGATGCAGGATTTGAATGAGCAATTGCAGACGAGCTTTATCGTCGTCACCCACGACCTAGAATTGGCGCAACGGATGCAGCGCACCATGCGGTTGGTGGATGGCGTGTTGCAAGTGGGGTAGGGATGAAAAGCAATTTAGTCCGATCTTTGGTGGTCGTGGGTACGACAAATTTGCACTGGTTTAAATGGTGGCGGGGATTTCGCCCTGTCGGGCGATGTACGAATAAATTCGTACCCACTCTGCTGGGCGCGACTTGTCTTGCGCTTTTCAGCGGACTGGTACACGCCGAACCGTTGCGCGACACCCAAGGCGAACCTTGCCCCGATCATCTCCCCAACCGCGCCTTAAACTTGGTCGATGTGGTGAATGGAGCGTTATGCCATAACCCGCAAACCCGCACGGGCTGGGCAAACACGCAAGCGCAAGCGGCGCAGGTCGGCGTGTTGCAAGCTCCGTATTACCCCACCGTTGCGGGTACAGCGGCACTCAATCGCAATTATCCCGCCAACACCCCCGCCGTGAATCAACTCAGCGCGGGGCTGACGTTGTCGTATTTGCTGTATGACTTTGGCGCACGTTCGGCGAATTTAGAAAGCGCGCAACAACTGCTCACCGCCTTGCAAGCCACGGAAAACAGCGTGGTGCAAGCCGTGTTTTTAAGTGCGGTACAGGCGTTTTATCAAACCCAAGCCAGCCGCGCCGCCCTTGCCGCTGCCGAAGTATCGGAACGTGCGGCGCAAGCCAGTTTTTTAGCCGCCCAAGCGCGTTATGTGGCGGGGACGGCAACGCCAGCGGATAAACTGTCCGCGCAAACCGCTTTATCGCAAGCGACGCTGAACACCATCACCGCACGCGGCAACTACCAAAACGCTCGCGGCAGTTTGGCAGCAGCGTTGGGGCAAGATGCCAACGCAAACTTGCAACTGGTTGAAACCGACAATCCGCTCACCGACGCGGGAAAATCGCCCGATGCAACGCATGTTTTTGAGCGCGATGTGACCGCATTGATTGAACAAGCGCGCAAAAATCGCCCCGATTTACAAGCGGCGGCGGCACAACTTAAAGCCGCCGAAGCCAGTGTCGATGCCGCGCGTGCGGCGGCGATGCCGACAATTTCTGTGACTGCCAACGACAGCTTTCAAAGTCTGGGCGGCGCGCCCTTTGCCCAAACGGCGGGCATAGGCGTGAGTTTAAGCGTGCCGATTTTCTCTGGCTTCGCACCGACTTATCGCATCCGCGCCGCCGAAGCGACTGCCGAAAGCAAAAAATCACAGATGCAACAAATCCATCTGCAAGTCGCCTTGGATGTGTGGACGGCATATCAAAACTTGTTGACCACCACGCAAACCCTGCGCGCCACGCAAGATTTATTGCAAAGTGCGACCCAATCCGAAAACGTGGCGACGGGGCGGTATAAAGCGGGCATGGGGATTATGTTGGACGTGTTAAACGCCCAAACCGCCTTAGCCTCCGCCCGCCAACAATTTATCCAAGCGCATTTCAACTGGAACATCGGACGCGCCGCCTTGGCGCAAGCGGTGGGGCTGTTGGATGCGCAGTTGCTCACGACGTTGACTAATGTTAAAAACTAACCGTTCTCGCACCCATCATTTGCACCCCAGAAGAATTATTAGGAGGAATGGATAATGAATGACGAAATTATGCACGAAGTCCATGCGATAAAAGATGGCTTGGCTAAAAAGTATGGTAATGATTTAAAAGCACTTTTAGCGAGTCTAACCGCTAATGAAGCTAAATTAGCCACGGCTGGGTTTGAAATCATAGCTGCACCTGCAATGGGTGCATTTCTCGCCAGCTCCACATTGCAGCGGACACGTTTTATACATCGTTGAAATTAAATGCGTCCCACTTAACCGTTCGTTACGCGCCCATCACCCCTAACACTGAGTTTTTTGCGCAAGAATAAAAACCATGACAACTGTAAAACTTAAACTGACGCTTCCTGACCACCTGCGTCGTCGCGCTGCGCAAGCGTTGTTGCTAGGGGCAGCACGCGCTTCAGATAAAGGAAGCGTGCCGTTATCCATGAAGGATATTCAAGCCGAAGTCCATGCCGTGCGTGATCGTGCGCAAATACCGAGACTGACTAGATGAATACTTTACAAAAAATCGCTTTAGCCAGCGCGGTTATCCTGACTGCCGCCGCTTACCCCGTGTATCAATACCTCAACAAACCCACCGCCGAGCAGCAGTATCGGTTGATGGCGGTGGAAAAAGGTGACCTGAAACAAACGGTTTCGGCGAATGGGACGATTAACCCTGTGTCGCTGATTAACATCGGTACGCAAGTGTCAGGCACGGTGAAAAAGCTGTATGTGGATTTCAACAGCAAGGTGGAAAAAGGTCAGGTGTTGCTGGAATTAGACGACGCGTTGCTGGCGGCGCAGTTGAAGCAAAGCAGCGCGAATGTGCTCAATGCCACGGCGAGTTTGGAATTAGCAACGGCGAATGAAGCCCGCACGCGGGGCTTGTTTGCACAGGAATATGTGTCGAAATTGGAATTGGACACGGCGGTGCAAGCGCGTAAATCTGCCGCTGCGCAGTTGCAACTCAACATGGCAGTGGTGGAAAAAGACCGCGCTAACTTGGCGTATTCGGTGATTCGTTCGCCCGTCGCGGGCGTGGTCATCGACCGCACCGTCGATGTCGGGCAAACCGTCGCCGCCAGTTTGCAAACGCCAACTTTATTCAAAATTGCCCAAGATTTATCCAAAATGCAGATTGACGCGCTGTTCGCGGAAGCCGACATTGGCAATATTCGCGTCGGTCAAAAAGTGCGCTTTAGCGTGGATGCCTTCGCGGGGCGCAATTTTATGGGCGAAGTGCGGCAAATCCGTATGAATCCGACTTCGCTGCAAAACGTCGTCACCTACGATGTGGTCATTAACGTCGATAATCCTGAACAGATTTTGATGCCAGGGATGACCGCATACGTTGGCATTGCCGTGGCGCAGCGCAAAGAGGTGCTGATGGTGCCGAATGCCGCGCTGCGTTTTAAACCTGCTAATGGCGGTGACAAACCCAATGCAGCTAAGCCAGCCGAAAAAGTAGGCGAAAAGCCAGCGGGAGAACGTAGCGGGCGTGGCGATCCAAGCGGGAAACCCAAGCAGGACGGCTTTACGGGTAAGGTGTATGTATTGGAAAAAGGCAAGCTTAAACTTGTGAACATCACACTGGGTATTACAGATAATCGTAATACCGAGGTAGTGAGTGGCGATCTGAAGGTGGGCGATCAAATTGTATTGAGTGAAATGCAAAGCAATGCCGTGGGTCAAGGCAAAGCACCACCGAGGATGTTCTAATGAATCCAAAAAACATCACGCTTGCCAAAAATCCTGATTTGGCGGCTTCGTGGGCAGCCATTCAGCGGGCGGCAAAACGCGCTGCGGAAGTGGCTGCCAGTACCAACACAGAATTGGTCGTGGTACGAAATGGGCAGTGTGTCCATATCAAACCCACCCCTTCCTCACGGTAAGTCAAAATGGCCGATAGCGTCATCGACATCCGCGCCCTATACAAAGCCTACACCACGGTGGCGGGCGATTTTCCTGTGTTGAAAGAGGTGAATCTGCGCATCGACGCGGGCGAGTTTGTGGCGATTATGGGGCCCTCTGGGTCGGGTAAATCCACCTTGATGAACATTCTCGGCTGTTTGGACAAACCCACGGGCGGGGATTATGTGTTGGACGGGCGCAGCGTGGCGGCGATGAACCGCGATGAATTGGCGCGCTTGCGCAATCACACTATCGGCTTTGTTTTTCAAGGGTTTAACCTCTTGCCGCGCATGTCCTTATTGGACAATGTGGCGTTGCCGCTGATTTATGCGGGCATGAAACACCGCGCCGAACGCCATGCCCGCGCCCATGAATTATTGGCAAAAGTCGGGCTGGAAAGCAAAGCGTATTCGCTGCCCAGCCAAATTTCGGGTGGGCAACAACAACGCGTCGCTATCGCCCGTTCCTTGGTCAACCGCCCGCGCTTGTTGCTGGCGGATGAACCGACGGGGAATTTGGACAGCCACACCAGCGAGGAAATCATGGCGTTATTCGGCGAACTTAACCGCGAAGGTATCACCATTGTGTTGGTGACCCACGAACTCGACATCGCCGACCACGCCAAACGCCAAGTGCGCTTTTTCGACGGGCGCATCGTCAGCGATTTAGCCACGCACGAACATCGGGAACAGCATAGATGAGCTTCATTATCGACGACACCATGATGTTTCTCCCCTCTCCCACAAGTGGGAGAGGGGACGGGGGAGAGGGTATGCTTCCAGTAAAATTCAAAAACCGCCCTCTCCCTAACCCTCTCCCGCAAGCGGGCGAGGGGACACACGCATGGGGAGTATTGATATGATCCTAGTCATGTTAGGCGAAGCATGGCGCGCCATGAATGCCAATCGCTTGCGGACGCTGCTGACCATGTTGGGCATGGTCATTGGCGTGGGCGCGGTGGTGTTGATGATGGCGGTGGGGCAGGGTGCGCAGTACGCCGTGAATCAAACCATCAGCGCGATGGGCAGCAATTTGTTTGTGTTGGTGTCGGGCAGCACCACGGCGGGCGGCGTGCGGTCGGGCAGTGGCAACATTCCCACGCTGACCGTCAGCGATGCCGATGCTTTGATGGAATTAGCGGGCGTGCAAACCGCCGCGCCCATTCACCCTGGTAGCACCCAAGTGATGTATGGTCCTAGCAACTGGAGCACCTCCGTTATTGGCACGACCCCGTCGTATTTGGATGCACGCAGTTGGGCAGTGGTATCGGGCTTGCCGTTTACCGACTCTGACGTGCGCTCCGCCACGCGGGTGGTGCTAATCGGCAAAACCGTGGCGGAAAATTTATTCGGCGATGATGACCCCGTGGGCAAAACCGTGCGTATCAAGCAAAGTCCCTTTCTTGTGCTGGGCGTACTCGCCAGCAAAGGGCAAAGTTTGGACGGGCGCGATCAAGATGACACGCTGATTATTCCGCTCACCACGGTGCAGCGCAAAGTGTTCGGCAACGCCTTCCCAGGAGCGGTGCGCATGGTGATGGTGCAAAGTACCACGCCTGAAATGATGCCCATTCTAGAAAAATCCATCACCGCCTTGCTGCGTCAACGCCACCGCATTCGCGACGATATGGACAATGATTTTTCGTTGCGCAACCTCACCGCCGCCGCTGATTCAGCAGCCGAAACCACCCGCGTGATGTCCATGTTGTTAGGCGCGATTGCCTCCGTTTCGCTGTTGGTCGGCGGTATCGGGATTATGAATATCATGCTGGTGTCGGTCACCGAACGCACCCGCGAAATTGGTATCCGCATGGCAATCGGCGCACGCGAGCGCGACATCCTCATGCAGTTTTTGCTGGAAGCCATGATGATTTCCCTCGCGGGTTGTGTCATTGGGCTACTGGTTGGCATCGGCGGTGCGTTATTGGTCAATGCCCTGACCGATACCGCCGTGATTATTTCCGCTAATTCTGCCGTGGTGGCATTCAGCGTGGCGGCGACAGTCGGGATTTTCTTCGGCTTTTACCCTGCCAAAAAAGCCGCACAACTCGATCCGATAGAAGCCTTGCGTTATCAATAGCTCAGCAAATAGACAGCACACGCTTATATCATTTATCCATAACACGAAGATCGTATCTCACGACTAAAAATCGTCTTTAAATTGACGCAATTTGACAATCTGCTAATTGAATATACAGGTTAAATATAATTTAATATTGAAAATCATTATGTTATGTTTATGGCTCGACTATTGCTTGAATTAGAAACCCTGTTTTATTTTGTGCTATTTTACCAAAATTGTCGTACAGGGTTTTTTGTTAAGGTTGGGAGAAAAAATCATGTGCGAAGATACAGAAGAGCCTATAGATGAGCCAGTGCCGTTTAAGATATTCAATGGTTTTCGTCTGATTGATGTGCATTTGCAAGATCGTAAAGCCATAGAAAGTTATGTTCAGGGCAATGCCAGCAGCGCAGAGGTTAGAGACAACGTTTGTTATCAAGATTGCCTATTTAGTGACTGGTTTCATGGCGCAGAAGAAAAAGTCCCAGAGCATCTGCCGTTGTTTGATCGACTTTGCAAAAACTGTGATGAATTTTATGAAACAGTGATGCAAGCTGCGCTGCTTAAAAAAATGGGTGACGAAACCTCTGCCAAGGCGATATTAGGTGAGGATTCTCGATACGCGAAGTCATCGGCGCATTTTCAAGAGAGTGTTTTGACATTACATGACAAGTTGCATCAACAATATCGTCAAGTGGAATCGGACGTGGATGCGTTAAGTTTACAGCCTAATTTTCAGACTTTATCGTAAAAACAATTGTAAATTTTCTGTTTGCCACTATAATGCGCGCCTTCACAGGCGGTTAGCTCAGTTGGCTAGAGCACTTGGTCGACATCCAAGGGGTCGTTGGTTCGAATCCAATACCGCCTACCAAACATCTCAAAGAGTTAAGCATAAATTGCTTAACTCTTTTTGCTTTTCTGTGGTCAAAACGTACCAACTTCGACAACTTTCCCAGCTCCTATTTTGGAAATAAACCCTCGCTCCACCGCAAACCATCCTGTCTATGTTGCAAACCCTGAAAGTGTTGTTGGCGTCGTTTCTGGACGGTTTCATTTTTTGTTCATCATGGGCTTGCAAGTCTCGTTGCTATTGCCTTTTCCTGCTCACGCTCCTGCTCTTGGAATAAGCGTGAAGGTGATGCGAAGGTGAAATCAACCGCTCGGATTATGCAGCTCATAACAGGCTTTCGCATTACAATCGCACGCTAGATTCACGCGGCTATATTTTTAAAACCTTCCGCTACTGCGAACAATAAAACGACAACACATGGCAATCAAAAAATCAGACCTCTACTCCTCCCTTTGGGCTTCTTGCGATGAACTGCGTGGCGGCATGGATGCCAGTCAGTACAAGGATTACGTCCTGTTCATGTTGTTTATCAAATACGTTTCGGACAAGTATGCCAATTACGACGGATTTGAGCCGCCGATTGTCATTCCCACAGGTGCCAGTTTTGAGGCGATGATTAAGCTCAAGGGTGATAGCGATATTGGCGGCAAGATCAACACTCAGATTATTCAACCACTGATTGACGCAAACAACAGTCGCCTTGCTCGCACCGATTTTCCTAATTTTAATGATCCAAACAAACTGGGCGAGGGCAAAGATCGGGTCGATAAACTGACCAACCTGATTGCCATTTTCCAAAAGCCAGAGCTGGATTTTTCAAAGAATCGTGCTGAGAACGACGACATCCTAGGCGATGCTTACGAATACCTGATACGGCACTTTGCCTCGCTGAGTGGCAAGAGCAAGGGTCAGTTTTACACGCCCGCTGAAGTCAGTCGCATCATTGCCAAAGTGATCGGCATTAGTCCGCACAACACCACCGCAAGCACATACGCCTACGATCCCACTTGCGGTTCTGGCTCGCTGTTGTTGAAAGTCGCCGCTGAGGCAGGCAAGCACATCACGCTGGAGGGACAGGAAATGGATGTCACCACGGCGGGTCTCGCCCGTATGAACATGATTCTGCACGACTTCCCGACCGCCAAAATCCAGCAGGGCAACACGCTCGCCACGCCCAAATTCAAGGATGCTGACCGCTTACGCACCTATGACTATGTGGTCGCGAATCCGCCGTTTTCGGATAAGACTTGGAGCAATGGACTTACTCCCACAAATGACCCCTACCAACGCTTTGCTTGGGGTGAACCCCCCAGAAAGCAAGGCGACTTTGCCTATTTGCTGCACATCATTCGCTCCATGAAAAGCACGGGCAAAGGCGCGTGTATTCTGCCGCATGGCGTGCTGTTCCGTGGCAACGCCGAGGCAGTTGTCCGTCAAAAATTAGTGCGTGCTGGCATACTCAAAGGCATCATCGGGCTGCCCGCCAACTTATTCTATGGCACAGGCATTCCCGCCTGTATCTTGGTACTAGACAAAGAAAACGCCTCCGCGCGCAAAGGCATCTTTATGATTGATGCCTCCAAAGACTTTATCAAAGACGGCTCCAAAAATCGCCTGCGTGAACAAGATATACACAAAATTGTCGATGCTTTTAGCAAGCTGACCGAGCTGCCACGCTACGCCCGCATGGTGCCGTTTGCCGAAATCGCTGACCCCAAAAACGACTACAACCTTAATTTGCCGCGCTACATTGACAGCTCCGAACCCGAAGATCTGCAAGACATTGAAGGGCATCTGCGCGGCGGCATCCCCGCGCGTGACCTTGACGCGCTGAGTGATTATTGGAAAGTGATCCCCGCCGTGCGCAGCACCTTGTTCGACTCATCTGCGCGAGCGGGTTATGCCCAGCTCAAATTGCCGATTGCCGAAGTGAAGTCCGCCATCTTTGCCCATCCGCAATTTACCGCATTTAATCAAACCGCCAGCCAAGTGTTTAGTGATTGGGCGAACGTCGCCACCCCGCTGCTAAAAGGATTTGCACAAAACAGTCACCCCAAACCGCTCATTGAAACCCTGTCCGAGGACTTGCTGGCACGCTTCAAAGCCACCCCCTTGGTCAATGCCTACGACCTATACCAGCACCTCATGGACTATTGGGCGGAAACCATGCAAGACGATTGCTACCTGATCGCCAGCACAGGTTGGTACGCAGGCGCGCAGCCCCGCGAGATTGTGCAAATCAAAAACAAAGAGAACAAACTGGTTTGGCCAGAAGCCCATGATTACAAAAAAGGCAAACGCCGCTTCAAGTCCGACTTGATACCCGCCACGCTGTTAATCTCCTTCTATTTTTATACAGAGCAACATGCGATTTCAACGCTAGAAACCGAACTCGCGGGCATCGAGCAACAACTAGATGAACTGCGCGAAGAACAATGCGGCGAAGAAGGCTTACTTGCCACCGCCAACGAAGCCGACGAAGGACAGCCGCCCAAAATCACCGCCAAAAGTTTAAAAGCCGCCATAAAAGCCATCTCCAACGATCCAGACGATGCTGATGCTAAGCAATCCCTTCAGCAATACATCGCCCTGCTCGACCAACAATCGGACATCAAAGCCCAGCTCAAAGCCGCGCAAGATGAGCTTGAGGACAAGATAGACGCGAAGTATCCCCTGCTCAGCGAAGACGACATCAAAACCTTAGTGGTGGATGAAAAATGGCTGAGCATCTTGGCGCAAGCGGTACAAGGCGAATTGGATCGTGTGTCACAAACCCTCACGGGGCGCATCAAGCAACTTGCCGAACGCTACGCCGAACCGTTGCCGCAACTGGCAAACGATGTGGCAATACTCAATGCCAAGGTTGAAGCACATTTGAAACAAATGGGGTTTCAGCTATGAGCAAGAAAACGACCATCAGCGTGCTGGGAACACCGATTAGCATCCTGTCTCAACGGGAAGATGATTACATCTCCCTGACTGATATGCTGAAGGCAAAGGACGGCGATTTTTTTATCTCCGATTGGTTGAGAAACCGCAATACGGTCGAATTTCTCGGAATATGGGAGCGCGTTCACAATCCAGATTTTAATTATGGCGAATTCGCCCTAATTAGAAGCCAAGCGGGATTGAATAGCTACAAAATCAGTGTCAAAGAATGGGTTGCCAAAACTAACGCAGTCGGGCTAAGAGCGACGACTAAACTCTTCCGCAACGCTACCGCCGAGTTTTTGATGTTCACCAATCACGCAACCCTTTCCAAAATGGCAGTCGCTCGCATTTCAAAAGGTTTCCAACTATGACAACCATCCAACCCTTGCCACTCACGCAAGTCATTGAAACCCGTGCGGTGTTGAAAAAGCTTGCCCGTGCGCATCAAGCCTTGGCTGAGTTGAAAGGCGTGGTAGCCAGCATCCCCAACCAGAGCATCCTTATCAGCACGCTCTCTTTGCAGGAAGCGAAAGACAGCTCCGCGATTGAAAACATCATTACCACCCATGACGACTTGTACCGCAGTGACAGTGCCACGCGGCAGTTTGTCACCGTGGCGGCGAAAGAAGTGCATAACTATGCCACTGCCTTGCGCAACGGCTTCGAGCAGGTCAAGCGCACGGGGCTGCTGACCAATAACGACATTTTGGAAATCCAAGCCAGTATTGAGGAGAGCCGTGCTGGTTTTCGCAAGTTGCCTGGCACTGCGCTGAAAAACGACCTCACGGGCGCAACGGTGTACACGCCGCCGCAACACCCTGATGAAATTATCGCCTTGATGACCAATCTGGAACGCTTTATCAATGAAGACGCGATATGTGACTGGGACGTGCTCACCAAAATGGCGGTGATCCATCACCAGTTTGAAAGCATTCATCCCTTCTATGACGGCAACGGCAGAACGGGGCGCATCATCAATATCCTGTATTTGGTGCAGCATGATTTGCTGGGCAGCCCTGTGCTTTACTTGAGTCGCTACATCAACCAGCACAAAGCCGATTACTACCGCCTGTTGCAAACCACCCGCGACACGGGCAATTGGGAGGACTGGCTATTATTCATGCTCGAAGGTGTCGAACAGACTTCCTGTCAAACCACCTCTCTGGTCGTGGACATCAAAGCCCTTATGCAGCAATACAAGCATCGTCTGCGCAATGAGTTGCCCAAAATTTACAGTCAGGATTTAATCAACAACCTGTTCCGCCACCCTTACACCAAGATTGAGTTTCTGGCTTCCGAGCTACAGGTTGTGCGTCAGACTGCCGCGCGTTATCTCGATGAAGTGGCCGCCTTGGGCTTGCTCAGCAAACATAAAATCGGCAAGGACAATTACTACCTCAATGACGCGCTGTCACAGCTTTTACAAAATGTGAGTGTCCAGCCGAAAGATCAGTTATGAAGCCTAACAGGTGTCCGAAAACGGAATTTTTTAACATGAGCAGCAAAACGTGTTATCAAAAGTGTAATTTCATTAACACGTCAGATGCAACGTGTCACCGAAACAGCGGTTTTGTGGAGACGTTGGAAAACAATGGACAGTGGATAGTGGGGAGTGGAAAGTGAAAAACCGCGACGACGCTCAACTTTCAACTGTCAATTCTCAATTGAAAAACGGCTACAAACAAACCGAGGTGGGGGTGATTCCTGAGGATTGGGAGGTTTCCACTGTCGGAATTGAGTTTGATATTCAATTAGGGAAAATGCTCGATGCAGAGAAGAATGTCGGCATACCAAAGCCATATTTGGGCAATAAATCTGTCCAGTGGAATCGGATAGACGTAAGCGACTTGTCTATGATGGCGATGTCACCTACGGATTTGCAACGCTATCGCCTTATGCGAGGAGATTTGCTTGTATGTGAAGGCGGAGAGGTTGGGCGTGCAGCAATCTGGGATGATCCAATGCCAGATTGTTACTACCAAAAGGCACTACATAGACTGCGACCAAAGCGCGGCTTTGATTCAGGGCTAATGGCGGAATTGCTTCGTTATTGGGCTGATCGTGGCTTGTTGGCGAACTATGTTACACAAACCAGCATTGCGCACCTGACGCGCGAAAAATTCAATGATGTTCCAATGTCAGTACCGCCTCTCCCTGAACAACGCGCCATCGCTACCGCGCTATCCGATGTAGATGCTTTGCTGGCGGCGCAGGACAAGCTCATCGCCAAAAAATGCGACCTCAAACAAGCTGCTATGCAGCAACTCCTCACAGGCAAACAAAGACTGCGAAAGACAGGGGAGAATGGCGAGTGGATGGTCGATAGCGCAGGCAATCCCGTGTTTTTTAGCGGGGAGTGGGAGGTGAAAACGCTTGGCGATTTATTTACCTTTAGTGGCGGCTATTCGGCTTCACGCGACCAACTATCCGTCGAAGGTCACTGTTACCTGCATTACGGCGATATTCATGGCTCGTCAAAAACGTCCATTGATACGGAAGTTGACTATCAAGACATACCCAAACTCGACATCCCGCTGAAGCAGGTTTCAACTAAGTCTTTACTCAAGGACGGCGATGTCGTGTTCGTTGATGCGTCCGAAAATGACGAAGGAACGAGTAAGCATGTCGTGGTGGCGAATAGAAACAACCTGCCATTTATTTCTGGCTTACACACGATAGTTGCTAAGAGCAAGACTGATGAACTCACTCACGAGTATCGACACTACTGTTTTCAAACAGCAGCGATTCGTCAGCAATTTCTTTTCTACGCGGTAGGTACAAAGGTTTCAGGTATCAGCAAGTCCAACATTCCGAAGTTGACGCTGCCCGTACCTTCTATCCCAGAACAAACCGCCATCGCTACCGTCCTTTCCGATATGGACACCGAACTCGCCGCCCTAGCGCTACAACGCGACAAAACCCGCGCCCTTAAACACGCCATGATGCAAGAGCTGCTGACGGGCAAAATACGACTGATTCTCAAGGCAGATAATCATGGTTGAACAAGCCCGTTCCGAGCGCAAGACGCAAAATCGCGTGGTCGCGTTGTTTACCGACCCCCGTCATCAAGGCTATTTGGGCTATCGCTATTTAGGCGACTGGAGCAAGCGCGTTCACAATCGCCCCATAGAAGCCGAGTTGTTGCGTGAGTATCTGCAAAAGCGCAGTTATAGCGAAGCACATATTGCGGCGGCGTTGCAAAAGCTGTTGACGGCGGCGGAGACGGCGGGCGATCTGTACCCAGCCAATCTGCGCACCTATCAATTGCTGCGCTATGGCGTGCCCGTGCAAGTCGCGGTGGGGCAGCCGCATGAAACCGTGCATCTGATTGATTGGGAACATCCTCAAAACAATGATTTTGGCTTGGCGGAAGAAGTCACGCTGCGCGGCGGTTATGAGCGTCGACCTGATTTGGTGGTGTATATCAACGGCATTGCCATCGCGGTGATTGAGCTCAAGCGTAGTTCAGTGGAGATTGCCGATGGCGTGCAGCAGCTGATTACCAATCAGGAAGGGATTTTTAACCAAGGATTTTTCAGCACGGTGCAATTGCTGGTGGCGGGGAGCGATGCGCAAGGCTTGCGCTACGGGACGACGGGTACAACGGATAAGTTTTTTGTGGCATGGAAAGAAAAGACCGCCCACCCCGTGCCGCTGGTGGAGGGCGCGTTGCTGGATACACCGTTGGCGCAGATGTTCAATAAGCCGCGCCTGTTGGATTTGATGCGCAATTTTATTATTTTTGATGCGGGGCAAAAGAAAGTGCCACGCGTGCATCAATTTTTGGCGGTGAAGGCGGCGCAGGAGCGGATAAAACGACAGGAAGACGGGGTGGTTTGGCACACGCAAGGCAGCGGCAAAAGCATACTGATGGTGTTGCTGGCGAAATGGTTGCTTGAGTTTGACCCCCACGCCCGCATTTTGGTGATTACGGATCGCGATGAGCTGGATAAGCAAATCGAGGGGGTGATGCGCAACGCGGGCGTAATCGGTACGGAATCGCCTTCGCCTCGGATTACCTCCCGTCAGGAATTCGTCGCCAAGCTGGCAGCCGCCAGTCCACGCTTGTTGTGCGCGCTGATTCACAAGTTTGAACCTGATTTGAATAGCCCACCGCCCGCGATTCAAGGACATCTGTATGTGTTTGTGGATGAGTGTCACCGCACGCAAGGTGGCGGTATGAATAAGCAGATGAAGCGGTGGCTGGAAAATGCCATTTTCATTGGCTTTACAGGCACACCCTTGCTGCGCAAAGATAAGCAAACCACACGTGAGGTCTTTGGCACCGACATCCACACCTATAAGTTCCATGAAGCGGTGGCGGATAAAGTGGTGCTTGATTTGAAATATGAAGCGCGGGATGTGCCGCAACGTTTGACTTCGCAAAAAGCGGTCGATGATTGGTTTGATAGCAAAACCAAGGGGCTGAATAATTTCAAACGTGCGGTGTTGCGCAAGCGTTGGGCAACCATGGAAGAGCTGATGAGTGCGGGGGAACGCAAGCAACGCATCATTGCGAACATCATCCATGACTTCGAGACGAAACCTCGTTTGGATAATAATCGCGGCACGGCGATTCTGGTGGCGGCTTCGATTTACGATGCCTGCCATTATTTCCGTTTGTTTCAAAATACCTCGTTTGGAAAATACTGCGGCATCATTACGTCCTACGAGCCTAACCACAACGCGATTTCTCGCGAACCGCAAGACAGTGACGAGCGTTATAAGTTTGACACTTACACCAAGTTCGTTTTGCAGGCTGGGCAGTCCACCACGGACTATGAAGATAAAGCAAAAGATCGCTTCATCAACGAGCCTGCCAATCTGAAGCTGCTGATTGTGGTGAGTAAATTGCTGACGGGTTTTGATGCGCCTTCCTGTACCTACATCTATCTCGATAACGCCTTGCGCGATCACAACCTATTTCAGGCGATTTGCCGCACCAACCGCATAGATGGTGAGGATAAGGAATATGGACATATTGTTGATTACAAAGAGTTGTTCAATCAAGTGCAAGAATCTATCGCCATTTACACCTCGGACGAGTTGGCGGTGGATGAAGCGGGCGATGACGGTAATGTAACCGTTAAAAACTGGCTGACAGAAGGCCGTGCGCGGGTGGATGCTGCCCGCGAGGCGTTGCGCTATTTGTGCGAACCTGTCACGCAGCCACGCGAAATGGAGCAGTACCTGCATTATTTTTGCGGCGATAATCCTGAAGCCTTGCTGACGACTGAACCACTGCGGGTTTCGTTCTACAAATCAACCGCCACGTTCTTGCGCGCCTACGCGGAAATTGCCCAGAACCTTCACGATGCGTGGTATTCGGCGACGGATATTGCGGCACTTGCAGCCGACATCAGCTTTTATAGCGATACGCGGTCGGCGATTAAGAATTATTCAGGGGAGGAGCTAGACATCAAGCCTTATGAGGCGGATATGCGGCACCTTATCAATAACTATATCCAAGCTGATGCGGCTGAAGAGTTGGGCAACTTGAGCACGCTTTCACTCACTGAGCTGATTGTTGAAACAGGCATCCACGATGCAATTGCGAAGAAGTTGAACGATAAAGGCAAGCTAACCAAAAAGTCGATTGCGGAAGGCATTATCAATAATGTCCGTAAAACGATAATTCGTGACCAGCTTACCGATCCCAAGTTCTACAAGGAAATTTCCAAGTTATTGGCAGACTTGATTCAACAAAAACGTGACGATACCGCCAGTTATGAGAAATTTCTCCAAAAGGCTGAGGAATTGGTTAAACAACTGGCGGCAAAGAGTATGACCAGCAGCCATCCGCACAGTCTCAATGGCCACCCAGAGGCGATTGTGTTGTTCAATAATTTGGCGGAAATCCCGACCACGACTTTTTGCTGCCCGACTGATGACGAAGAGAAGGCCGTGATCGCGCTGCAACTAGATCGGGCGATGCGCGAGCAAGCCCCCGCAGACTGGAAAGGGGATGACATCCGAGAAAAACAGGTGCGAGATGCGTTGTTTACGATCCTGATGCGGGATCGTGCTGCCACGGTGGCTATTTTTGAAATCATTAAGCATCAATCAGGCTACAAATGAACGAGATGATTCAACTGGGTGAAGTTTCAATCTCGGTGACGCGGAAAGACATCAAGCATGTTCACCTCACCGTTCATCCGCCTGAAGGACGTGTGACACTTGCCACCCCCAGCAATACACGGCTTGAAGTGGCGCGGGCTTACGCGATTTCTAAATTAGGCTGGATACGCGAGCAACAACGCAAGCTGGAAAATCAAGCCAGAGAAGCCCCACGCCAGTTTGTTGAACGTGAAAGCCACACTGTTTGGGGTCGTCGCTATTTGATGAGCGTTGAGTATCAGGATGCAAAACCTGCGGTCATACTCAGCAACAGGCGGCTCACCTTGATCGTTCGTCCTGATAGCAGCACGGAAAAACGCGCCGAAGTGCTCCATGAGTGGCATAAATCGCTGCTGCATGAGGTCGTGCCGCCACTGATTCAAAAGTGGGCGAACAAGCTCAACGTCCATGTGTCAGGCTATTTTTTGCAACGGATGAAAACGAAGTGGGGAAGTTGCAATCACGCAGCGGGCAATATCCGCCTCAATACAGAGCTGGTCAAAAAACCCAAGGATTTGCTGGAATACGTCATCGTTCACGAAATGCTGCATTTAATCGAAGCTACGCACAATGACCGCTTTATTACCCTGCTTGAATCACATTATCCCAGTTGGCGTGAAGCGCGTGCCGAGCTGAACGAGCTACCTCTGGCGGCAGAGGTTTGGAAAGCGTGAGGGCTTTATGTGTTATCGGAGTTGTGAGCTTGCCGTTGACTAGCTCCTACCACCTTCACCACGTCCTGCAATTCGGCTAAATCTTGTGCATCGGCGGCGCGGGCTTGTTCGGCTTTGCGGCGGGCATTGAATTCGGCATATTGCCCAGTGACGTGAGCTTCCATCTTTGCGTGGCTGATCCGTCCTGTGCCGCTAAGGATGGGCTTGTCGTTAAAGGTCAGCAGCTTGTCCACGTTGTCGCGCCAATAGGCGAGGGTGAGGTCTTTGCGTTCCTTGACGCGCAATTCCGCGCTTTCTAAAAAAATCACGGTTAGGCGGTTCAGGCTATCAACTTCATCGGCGGTGAGGTAATTTTTGGCGATGGTGATGTCGCCCTTGCGCACGATGCTGCCTTTCCATGCGGTGAGGTTCATATTGGGTGCATTGGCATCGGCGCGTTGGGTGATGATTTCGGCGGCGGTGTGATGGGTAATGGCATACAGCAGCTTGTTTTGCGTTTCAGCAAAAAACATTTGTGTGGCTTTGTCGCTGGCATCGTAATCGCTGGATAGGGCAAGCAAGTCGCGCACTTTTTGGTAAAAGCGCAGCTCCGAGGTGCGAATGTCGCGGATGCGCGCCAGTAGTTCATCAAAATAATCCGTGCGCCCGTCAGGATTTTTCAGGCGTTGGTCATCCATCACAAAGCCTTTAATCAGGTATTGCTTCAAATGGGTGTTCGCCCATTTTCTAAACTGCGTCCCGCGAGGGCTGCGCACCCGAAAACCTATCGCCAGTATCATATCCAAGGCGTAAAACGTGACGTTGTATTGCTTGCCGTCCGTGGCAGTTGTTAAATAATCCTTAACAACTGAATTTCCATCTAATTCTTTTTCTTTCAGTATGTTAGATATATGTGTGCTGACATTCGGCACGGAGGTGGCAAAAAGTTCGGCTAACTGGTTTTGGTTCATCCACACATTGCCATCGCGGGCGTACAGCGACACAGCGGCTTGCCCGTCTTGGGTGTGATAGATGATGAAGTTTTGTTCGGTTGTCATGTTGGTTAAGCCTATAGGATAAACACTAGGCGATGGGTGTGTTGGTGGGCTTAACTAACGTGTGTGGGCTTGGCTTGCAACGAAATCCCTAAGCCGCGCAGCACTTTCAGCATGGTGTCATAGCGGGGTTTTGCACCAGGGGCGAGGGCTTTGTATAGGCTTTCACGCCCCAGCCCTGTGTCTTTGGCGAGTTGGGTCATACCACGTGCACGCGCCACGGTTTTAAGTGCGCTCAGGAACGCATCGGGATCGTCTTCTTCTAACGCGGCGGTGATGTAGGCGGCAACGGTTTCATCATCGTCCAGATAGTCAGCAGCATCGAATGGGCTAAATTGGGTCATGGTTTACTCCTTGGGCAAAGTGCGCGCTATTTCGATTGCACGTTTAATGTCACGGTTTTGGGTGGATTTATCCCCGCCGACTAGCAGAAAATAAACAGTGTCGCCACGGCGGGTGAAATATGCGCGATAGCCTGCACCGACTTGAATGCGCATCTCTGAAACTCCCTCGCCAACGGGTGCGCTGTCGCCAAAGTTCCCTGCTTCCGCACGCTCAATGCGCCTCGCAATCATCGCCTTGCCGATTTTGTCCTTCAGGCTGGTCAGCCACGCATCAAATTCTGCGGACTTCATAAATTTGTTCATGGGGTGCATTGTATCTATATGGATACTAAAGTAAAGCGGGAAATTAGTTTTGGATGAGTTGCGCTACCCGCTCGTTAAAGCCGATAGGGTTCACCCATCAGAAACAGCCATTTTCTATACATATTTTTCTGACGTGTATAGAAAACCGTCATTTTCTATACACATCGCTATGCCGCCGCGAGTATCGCTTCCAGCCGCTTGCCGAGTTTATCCCATGCTTCGCGATTTCATCGGTGTAATCGTCCAGCAAATACACGCGGTCAATTTTTGAGCCAATCGCATGATTTTGGCACAGGTTAATCACTTCGCGGCTGACTTTGAGATTTTGCATCATGGTTGCGCCCGTGCGGCGTAGGGCGTGCGGTGCCCATTGGCATGTAGCTCATCGGAGGATTGCGACAGGCGCAATAATTTTTCCTGAGGCAATGCGACTATAAGTCCATTTGTCGTCATTGCGGAGGAGTTGCATGTACTGGCACGTCACAGTTAAGGTATACAATAGCCGCTCACGTTTAAAGATTAAATTCCATGAGTGATTGGCACCATATTTCTGAGCAAGCGGCTCTAGCGGCAGCGGATTCAGTTGCTCAAGGTTTAACCCATGCTGAAGCAGCGAAACGCTTGGCACAGTTTGGTGAAAACCGCTTAACACCACCGCATCGTCGTGGTCCACTGTTTCGCTTCCTGCTGCAATTCCACAATGTATTGATTTATGTGTTGCTCGCCTCGGCAACGATTACCGCGTTGCTATTGCATTGGGTGGATACCAGCGTGATTGTCGGTGTGGTGATCATCAATGCCTTGATCGGGTTTATCCAAGAAGGCAAAGCGGAAAAGTCCATGGAGGCGATTCGGCAAATGCTCTCTCAGGAAGCAACGGTTTTGCGTGAAGGCAAACGAGAAACCATTCGGGCAGAACAGCTCGTACCTGGTGATGTCGTGCTGCTGCAATCAGGAGACAAAGTGCCTGCGGATTTGCGCCTGATCTCTGTTAAAAATTTGCGTATTGAAGAGGCGACACTGACAGGTGAATCAACCGCTGTAGAGAAAAATGTCGATGCCGTTGCCGTCAATGCGGTGATCGGCGACCGTTTTTGCCTAGCGTATTCCAGTACCTTGGTGATCTATGGACAAGGCGCGGGCGTGGTGATCGCCACCGCTGACCAAACTGAAATCGGACGAATTAGCACGATGTTGGAGGCCGTGCCAACCCTCAGCACGCCCTTGTTGCGCCAGATGGAAGTGTTCGGGCGTTGGTTGAGTATCGCGGTTTTGGGGCTGACCATCGTGATGTTTTTAGTCGGTTGGCAAGTTTACCATTCGCCTATCGCCGAGGTTTTTCTGGCCGCTGTGAGTATGGCGGTGGCAGCGATTCCAGAAGGACTGCCTGCGGTGTTGACCATTACCCTGGCATTGGGTGTGCAGCGCATGGCAAAGCGTAGCGCGATTGTGCGCCGCTTGCCTGCGGTCGAGGCACTGGGGGCGGTGACGGTGATTTGTACCGACAAAACGGGCACGCTGACCCGCAACGAGATGATGGCGCAACGAGTACTGTTGAGCCAAAAGGTGCTGGAAGTCAGTGGTAATGGCTATGCACCAGAAGGCAGCTTTACCCTAGATGACAAAGCGATTGCTGCGGATAAATTACAAGGAATCGCCGAGTTGGTTCGCGCAGGCTTATTGTGCAATGATGCGGTGTTGCGCGAAAAGGACAGTGTATGGGGCATCACAGGCGACCCCACCGAAGGCGCGCTCGTGACCTTGGCAATGAAGGCGGGGCTAGATCCTGTGTCTGAACACGAATCCCTCTCCCGCACGGATAACATTCCCTTTGAAGCCGAGCATCGTTTTATGGCGACGCTACACCATGATGCGGCGGGGCAGGGGTTTATTATGGTCAAAGGCGCGGCAGAGGAGTTGCTACCGATGTGTGGTTTGCAACGCGATGGCAACGCTGACCAGCCAATTGATCCCGCGTATTGGCATCGCCAAATCAGTGAAACAGCCGCATTGGGACAACGGGTGTTGGCACTGGCGATGAAAGCAGTGGATGGTCAGCAACGCGAATTGAGCTTTGCGGATATGGAAACAGGTTTTATTTTATTGGGCATGGTCGGCATTTCTGATCCACCCCGCGCAGAAGCCATCGTCGCGGTGCGCGACTGTCAGGCGGCTGGCATACGGGTCAAAATGATTACGGGCGATCATGCTGAAACCGCCCGTGCCATTGCCGCCACACTGGGCATAGGAGACGGAAAAGTGCTGACGGGCAGCGAATTGGATGCGCTGGACGAAGACGCACTATGTCAGGCGGTGCGCGATGTGGACGTATTTGCCCGCGCCAGTCCAGAACACAAGTTGCGTTTGGTGACTGCCTTGCAAACCAATGGCGAGATCGTTGCCATGACGGGCGATGGGGTGAACGATGCGCCCGCCTTGAAGCGTGCAGATATTGGCGTGGCGATGGGCTTGAAAGGAACAGAAGTTGCCAAAGAAGCCGCTGAAATGGTGTTGGCAGATGACAATTTCGCCACCATCGTGCACGCCGTGGAAGAAGGGCGCACGGTTTATGACAATATCAAAAAAGCCATTGTCTTCATCATTCCCACCAATGGCGGCGAAGCGGGCATGGTGCTGGTTGCGGTGCTATTTGGCATGACGCTGCCGATTACGCCTGTGCAGATTTTGTGGGTCAATATGGTGTCGGCGGTTACCTTGGCACTCGCTTTGTCTTTTGAGCAAGCCGAATCGGGTGTGATGCGCCGTCCCCCCCGCTCAGCCCAAGAACCGATTTTGTCGGGCTTTATGATCTGGCGCATCTTATTCGTTTCCGTGCTGCTCACCGCAGGGCCGATGGCATTGTTTATGTGGGAAAGTGCACGAGGAGTCAGCATCGAAAGTGCGCGTACCGTCGCAGTTAATGCCTTAGTCATCGGCGAAATAGCGTATTTGTTCAATTGCCGCTATCTACTTGCGCCCGTGCGCACGTGGCGGGATTTCACAGGCAATGTTTATATTCTCATCACCACCGCCCTCTTGCTGGTCACTCAACTCGCCTTCACCTATCTCCCCATTATGCAAAAGCTCTTCAATGCAGTCGCCCTAGATACCGCTGCATGGCTACACATTATTACCTTTGGGGTATTGTTGTTTGTAATCATGGAAATTGAAAAAGCGGTGATACGGAAAATCACAGGGAAGTGAAAGGACAATGTGCGTGTCGGCACAGATGCCGCAGGCTATGGCTATATCGTTCAACGTACATGCACAAAGACTGAAATCCGACATTTATCCGAAAGAGCGGGTAAGAAAAATACATCAGCGTTTTTCAGTCGCTAAAAAACATTGCCAAACCCCTCGCGCATCCCCACAATGCGCGCATGAAAACGAATACACCTCAAAAATCAGGACATCGTCCTACGCATCCCCAAAATGAAACCCAATGGCTGTTGTATTGCCGCCCTGGTTTTGAACAGGATTGCGCACAAGAAGCCTTGCAACAAGCCCGTCGCCAACGCCCTGTGACCATCATTGAGCAACCTGCCATCGTGCCTGACAGCGGTTATGTGCAGCTCACTTTAAATGGGCAGGATTTGCAGTACCGCGAGTTGATTTTTACCCGCCAGTTGTTGCGCTTGCATGCTGTGTTGCAAAACTTGCCTGAACGTGATCGACTCACGCCGATTTTGACCGCGCTCAATGACGTGCAGGGCGAATTTGGTGTGTTATGGCTGGAAGTACCCGACACCAATGACGGTAAGACGATGACCGCGTTTACCCGCCGTTTCCAACCTTTGATCGAAGAAGCGTTGCTTGCGCAAGGTAAACTGACTGTCGCGGATGTGATCGTTGCCGTGGGTGAACAAAAACCGTCGCGCTTGCACCTGTTTTTCCCTGATAAATCCACGGTGTTCATTGCCAGCAGCGATCCTTACAACAGTGCCAACGCCTTGATGGGTATTATTCGCCAATCCATGCCCGCCGAAGCACCTAGCCGTTCTACCCTGAAATTAGCCGAAGCGATTGAAGTATTTTTGGACAAAAGCGAACAAACACGTTTATTGCGCACGGGGATGCGGGCGGTCGATTTGGGCGCAGCCCCTGGCGGTTGGACATGGCAAATGGTCAAGCGCGGCATCCGCGTCACCGCAATTGATAACGGCCCCATGAAAGGCGTGTTGGCAAAACACCCGTTGGTTGAGCATCTCAGAGTCGATGGTTTTAAATACGTCCCACCCCGCGCCGTGGATTGGCTGATCTGCGATATGGTGGAAAAACCCGACAAAGTTGCCAGTTTAATCGGTGACTGGTTTGCCGCTGAGCGCGTAAAACATGCGATATTTAACTTAAAACTACCGATGAAACAACGTGTTGCAGCCTTGGATAGTGCGCTGGGCGGCATACGCAAAAAGTTAGACGACGCAGGTTTAAGCTATCGCCTCACCGCTAAACAGCTGTATCACGACCGCGAAGAAATCACTGTCTATTTAACCAGAACGAAACGGGGTTAAGTCACGATGGAGGCGAACACGTGAAAAAGTGCGGACAGCGTTGGCTAATGGGCGCGGTGGCGTGTTTGATGCTGGTAGGCTCAATCGTCAGTTGGGGCGCAGAATTGCGTGTGCAAACGCATCCGCAGGGCATTTGGTCTATTGCAAGCACCCAACAGGAAAAACGTTGGCTGATTATTCATAATCTGACTGCTGCCCAACAATCGGGTGTTTATCATATTGAAGTGATAGGGCGCACGAAAGGTGATCCTGTGTGGAAAATCAAACACCTCGCCAACCACCTTGCGATGAGCGAATCCGCACTATCGCGTAGCATCATCGCCCCGCTGACCAAAGGTGCCGTTTATCCTGAATCTTTCGAGAATGCGTATAGCAAGTGGCAAGCCCTGAACAACGGTGCAGGGGGTGAGATTTGCCAAACCGATGTTTTGCAGTGTTTGGGTCAATAACGATGGTGCTACTGCAAATCGTTGGATATTGAGTTGCTAGTTACGAGTGATTAGTTGGTGGGGTGTAAGCTATATGCATCTCGCTGAATATATTTGAAAAATTGCATTTGCGCGCAGCTTTACACTGTGCCCACTAAAAACGAGCGACTAATAGCTTATTCACAATAACTTACCGTCATGTTCACGCGGGTGGAAAGGATTAGACCCTGACGAGGGCGTATGTAATAATTCGCGATGATTGGTTTGGTAAAAATCAGTTCACTGCGCTACAGAATTCGATTCACATTCACGTTCATTCAATTTGGGAGTTTGTCATGAAAAATAGTCAGTTAATCTCTGTACCACTACCCACTCATTTGGAGCCGATAGGCGATGGCTCGTCGTTTCAAGACACCATTTATAACATGCTCACCCATGTGCAAGGCTTTGAAATTTTTGAGCAATATGAGCTGATGTTTCTCGCCAAGCACATGAAAGTTTATCGTGTCCCTGCTGGTGTGACTATTTTCCAAGAACGGGATAAAAATAGTCATTTGGGCATATTGGTCGAAGGGCGGATTTGCGTTTACAAAGAAGACAGCGAAGATGCGAATAAGCTGTTTGGCTTCGTGACGGAAGGCAGAATTTTCGGGGAAGTGTCGGTGATTGATGACCTGCCTTATTCTGCGAGCCTAATTACGGAATCGGATTCCACTATCTTGCTGATGAGCCGTGAAAGTTTCCGTCAGTGCATTGCGGACAACTCCATCATCGGGGTGCGCTTGCTCAAAGTCATTGCCCGCTTGCTTTGCGCGCGTTTACGTTCCACCAGCGGTAAGTTGGCCGACTACATTGATGTGTAAGGAATTTTTTGATTACATGCTATGAATGTCGTCTAAAATCGAACGATACTAGTTTGTGAGATACCTAAATCATCCTTGTGATCGAGGATGATTTAGGATGATTTGCTGTCAACAAACTTTTTTAAAACTTAATCCGCCTATGACCAGTCGTCTTATCCCTCGCTTGTCCCTGCAATACCTTAAACAGTGGATATTGACTGCCATCATGGCGTTACTGCTCACTGCTTGCCAAAGCACCATGCAGAAAATCGCTGATTGCAAAGCGGGAGATTGGAATGCCATAGGCTATAAAGACGGTTATGCGGGGACGTTGCAAAATTTTGAGGAACACCGCACTTTTTGTAGCCGCCATACCGATGCGAGTCAGCCAGCAGATGCCGCCGCAATTTACCAAGTGGCTTGGGCAAAAGGTGATTGGGCGGCGTGGGCAGAAAAAGGGCAGGTGGATGGGCGGAGTTTCCTGCCACTAACCCAAGTGGAAAGCTACGGCGCGAAAATCCCCAAAGACCACGCGCCCGTCAATCGTCCCGCTTATGAATCAGGTTGGTTAGTCGGCAATGCTGCTTATTGGCAAGATGTGGGGCGAGTATCGGGCAGTGTGGGCGAGAGCTTGGCGCAAAAAGCATCTCGTCGGGCGGATGCGGCGGCGCGGCAGATTCGCTTTGATGAGGCGGCTTATGACAGTGGTTGGCAGGTGGGCAATCGCCTGTATTGGCAGAACGCGGGGTCTCAGGATGCGCATAACGGCATCGCCGATAGCAATTTAACCACGCGCGCCGCCGCTGCCAAAACAGCGGGATTGTTGGTGCAAGCGGATGCGTATCGCGCGGCTTGGAATGCGGAAATTCCGAATTATTGGAAAACCTTGGGCGAGCAGGACGCAGTGTCGGGTAAAGATTTCGCCATGCGTCGTGCTGAGGCGCAGCGCAGCGGACTGAAGATTTTTGAAGCGGAATATCAGCAAAGTTGGGAAACGCGCTTGGCGGTATATTGGACGCAGGCGGGCAACGAGGATGGTTTCGGGCATCCGTTCCAGCTTGAAGAGCGCATCGCCCATGCAGCGCAAAATCGGGTGTTCGTGATTGCTCGTACGCGGGAGCTTTACACCAACGCGTGGGAATTGCAAAACACCCGCTATTGCAATGTCGATGACACGTTTGCCCGTGGGCGGCGAAACGAATACATGGCGATTGAGGTGTGCAAACCCAATGTGCAAGGTCAGATGAAACGCGCTTATCTCAGCGGTCAAGACTACGAGCTCACCACCGCCAAACACAACCGCGCCCATGCCGAAGTCGATGAACACGCCCGTCGCGTGCGCGATGCCCGCGCGAGGTTAGAGCACATCAACCGTGACATCGCAGGTCATTTATCCGACAAAAAACGCGTCATCAACGCTGAAACTTTGCGTGAAGACAAACAGCATGAAAACGAACGCCATCAGTTAGAAGAACAACTCGAACACGCAGAACACCAACTCGGCGAAGCCCGTCGTCGGGAAGAAATATTGGAACAACAGCTGCTGAAATTGAAGCGGGATATTTATTGAGTCGCAACGTGGCTTGGGTTGAACGAAGTGAAGCTCAACAAATACCGTCCTACGCGGGCTGCTTTAATGTTTTCCATTCGTCCGTCAATAGACCTGAAAACCCCCAGTCCTCCTCATTTATTTCTTGAATAACGATATGCGTGTGTTCAGGTTTTTTCCGAGTACGCGCACAAGCGAATCGGTGATGTCCTTAACCAGTTGAGCCTTCTGCTCTCTCGTGGCTCCCCTAGTGATTTGGATATTTACGTATGGCATGTCGTGACTCTTTATTCAGCAACGTAGGGTGAAATAAGCGAAACGTATTGTACCAATTATTTGATTGCACGATATATTTAAACTACGGGGGCTTTGTGGTGAATGGTTAGAACCGTCACTTTAGATACCAATTAATTTGACCGTTAGCAGGGTGCGATGGGCGTACTGTTAAACGAAGGTCTCTCATGGGTAAAACCGCATGCGCTCCGTGCCCCCGTCTTCTCGTCCACTTGAGTGTTCGGTTGTACAACCCATTAGCGTCACGGTCAATCACCCGCACATTCTTAATTCGTTTTGCTTGAAAATATTTTGACACTGGATTACCCGTGTAGCGTACGTACTGTTCGATCCACCAATCGATTGGCATAGGTGGATCTAAAACGAACGAAAGCTTTGTATCGGCAATACGAGTAAGAGAACTATGCACGTGGTGCGGGTTCCGCGATTGTCCGTGATCGAAGTGAAAATGGCGGGCTGGATGACTGATTGGAAAATACGCCTCGGCATCTTTGATCTGCATCACCTTATCAATGACAAAAACGCAGTCGCATACCAGTTTTCGGGTTTTAGGGTGATGGGTAACGAAAAAGACAGCATCTCGACCTCGCACAAAGGGGGGGTTTTTGGCTTCACCAAAAGTTTTTGGGCGTGAGCGAGCGTGACAATGGCTCCATAGGAACGGCATCACCCAAACAAAAGGATCGTTCCCATACTTATCGGCCAGCACACGACCAAACTGGCTGCAATGATGAAATGCGAGGACTGCTGCCATAATCCCTAACGTTAAATCGACACTCATTGTGTCTGATAATCTGGACAGAATTGTCGCATAATTGTGGCTGAAAATTTGAGCGTGATCTTCATCAATAAACCATCGTAAATCCGTTCGTCCTGAGCTTGTCGAAGGATGAATGGATTTAGTCTATTGATTTTATTTTATCTTCTGTTCATGGTTCGACAGGCTCACCACGAGCGGAAGATTAAATCAGCATTTCCCCAAATATCTTGATGCACTTAAAGTGCCCTCACCCTTACCTGTTTCCCTTTCACCTTCCCCGCATTGAGTTTGCGCACTGCTGCTTGGGCAATATGTCTATCCACCGCGACGTAGGTGGAAAACTCTGTCACGTTAATCTTGCCGATTTGTTCTTTTTGATAGCCCGCATCACCCGTGAGTGCGCCCAGTACGTCGCCTGCGCGGATTTTTTCTTTGCGGCCGCCGAGGATTTGTAGGGTCACCATGGGCGGGGTGAGGGGTTCGTCGTCTTCGGCTTGCAACTCGCTCAATTCATGCCAGTCGGGTTCAATTTTCATCATCTGCGCTAAGGCCAAGATGCGGTGGCGGTCGGTGGGGCCGCACAGGCTGAGTGCCCAGCCGTTTTCGTCGGCGCGTCCCGTGCGACCGATGCGGTGGATATGCACTTCGGGGTCGGGGGTCACATCGACATTGATGACCGCTTCCAGACGGGCGATGTCCAGTCCGCGTGCCGCCACGTCGGTGGCGACCAGCACCGAGCAACTGCGGTTGGCGAATTGAATCAGCACTTGGTCGCGTTCGCGTTGTTCCATGTCGCCGTTGAGGGTCAGGGCGTGGATGCCTTGCGCGTGCAGCAATTCCAACAGCGAGCGGCATTGTTGTTTGGTGTTGCAAAACGCTAACGTGCTGACGGGGCGATAGTGTTTGAGCAAAATGGCGACGGCTTCCAGACGCTGGGCGTTTTCAATTTTGTAGAACCGCTGACGGATTTTGCTTTCCTCGTGAAGGTCGAGCAACTGCACTTCCTGCGGATCGCGCATAAACTGACGTGCCAAGCGCGCAATGCCTTCGGGATAAGTGGCGGAGAACAACATGGTCTGACGATCCCTCGGACAATTCCGAATCACATACGCCATGGCATCAATAAAGCCCATGTCTAACATACGGTCGGCTTCGTCTAGCACCAGCGTGTTCAGCGCGTCGAGATTCAACGTGCCGCGTTCGATATGATCCATGATGCGCCCAGGCGTGCCGACCACGATGTGCGCGCCGTGTTCCAAACTGGCGATTTGCGGACGCATGGTCGAGCCGCCGCACAAGGTCAGGATTTTGATGTTGTCAGCGGCACGCGCCAAACGGCGCAGCTCTTGCGTCACTTGGTCGGCGAGTTCGCGGGTCGGGCATAACACCATCGCTTGCACCGCGTAACGGCGCGGGTTGAGATTGGTGAGCAGCGGGATGGAGAACGCCGCGGTCTTGCCGCTGCCCGTTTTGGCTTGCGCGATCAGGTCTTTACCCGCCAGCGTGATGGGCAGACTCGCCGCCTGTATCGGGGTCATGCTGGTATAGCCCAGTTGCTGCAAAACCGCCTGCATACCAGACGATAGATTCAAATTGGTGAAGGCAGTGCTGAGGGTGTCGTTCATGTTCAATCGCGATTCTTGCGTGAATAAAATGGATTGAAAGGCTGCTTTTTGAAGTCAATTTGCGCCTGCGTTTTCGGCATCAACAAATTACGCACGCCCGATTTTTTCGCCTTTAAATGCGCATCAATAGCGACCTTGATTTTATCAGGATGAATCAACACCGTCGGGTAATCGCCTGCTAGGTGATAATCCGCCAAATGTTCCTTGAGACGATAGATGCGCTTGGCGTTATCGTCCTTTTTACGCTGACTTTCCATCATTTTTTGCGCATCTTCAGAGAGCGCGTAGCCGCCGTCGATTTCGACAATTAGCCCATAAGCGGACAAACGCGCAAAAGCGTCAGACAGCTTGTTGGTGGAAGGAATGGTTTCCTGCGCCAGATCAATCGCCGTGGCGATTTCGATCAGATCGGCGGGGCGACGCTTGGCAGCGACCGCAAGGGATAACAACAGAATGGCATCTACATCGTGAACTGGGTACATCGTGAACCTTTGCTTAAATAACGGGGCGCGACAGGCGCGAGGGCGGCAGTGTAAAGGAAATCACGCTTTGCCGCCCGACCATGCTAGGGAGACAAGGACTAAATCTTCCGTTCGTGGTGAGCTTGTCGAACCATGGATGGAAGATTTATGAAACCAAGAGTTTAAATCCATTCACCCTTCGACAAGCTCAGGGCGAACGGATTTAATCTTTACCGCCACTGTGCATTGTGCAAAAATTGCACAGGGTACGCATCCCGCTGAGTACAATCGGGAATAAGCACTTATCCACAACGCATCCACATTTTCATACACGGATATTGTGGAGAACCAGCGAGGCTCATTTCAAACAAAGCTACTCAATACACCGCCGTCATACCGACGCAAGTCGGTATCCAGATGATTAAATTCGCCTCGCGTAGCGAGACAAAATCGGCTTGGTTAGCTACGCGGATTTATTGTTTCACTGGATACCGACTTTGCGAGCATCTGCTTCGCAGATTGCCTGCTTAATACACGCGTCGGTATGACGATGATAAGGTGATTTGGAATTGCGCATTGCGGTTGAAGAACATCGCAACTTTACGCGCCTCATAATTCAAATATAATTGACGCATGAACGAAGACAACGAAAAACTACGCATCGACAAATGGCTGTGGGCGGCGCGCTTTTATAAAACCCGCAGCCTCGCCGCCGAGGCGGTGGATAGCGGTAAGGTCAAAGTCAATAGCGTATTAGCAAAACCCGCCAAGACAGTGGGGGAGGGCGACAGGTTGGAGCTACGGCTGGGGCGTTTCGTGTTTGACATCGACGTGTTGGGCATCTCGAATAAGCGAGGTTCTGCGCCCGACGCGCAAAAGCTGTACCGCGAAACCGACGAGAGCAAAGCAAAACGCACCCTCTTAGCCGAACAACTGCGCGTCGATGCCCCGCTGTTCCTCTTCAAAGGCCGCCCCTCCAAACGCGACCGCCGCCAGATTGCCAAATTTCACAAAACCCATGAGGAATCGTAGGTACAATTTGTGCATCGTCATCGCACAATTATCAGACCAAGTTCTGCCTCATGGTTCCCATTTCGAGGGTGTTCAATCTGGCGTGGTATGAGTACGTCACGCCAGAGTTAGGTGACTTTACCTCAGCTAACTACCAATAGTCATCAAATGGGGCTTGTTTTGTGGCGAATCCACCGACGAATTATTGAGTTTTCCGTTGCAAAGCACAATGACATGGATGCAGAACAAGTTTTGGATACTCACCCACGATCACCAACTGTTCTTGTGATAAAAATTCAATCGCCCTGGGGGTACTTTGGGCTTGGTGAGCAAAGGACTTATTGGTAGATAGTGAAAGCACTTCGACATAACCCTGACCAATACCACTGCTATTTTGGGATCCAGTAAGAGCCAAAACGCCTGCATCAGGCATCCAAGCTGACGCAGAAATATGAGAAAGCTTAACAGAAATAGAACGAATTTTTTGCAAGCTATCCAGTTGCCATTCATCGACCGAACCGAAACGTGCAACGGTGTACACAGTGCCATTCCCATGTGCAAAATAAACGCCTTGGACCCAGTTTCCGATCTCATATGGATGAATTGATGCAATACGCGTCAATGTCGGACTGGCGGTGTCGCTCAGTAATGTCCAAATCTCAATCGAGCCAGAAGCTGTGCCTACCCCAATTCTCCGCTGCTCCTTATCGAAAGTAAGCGAGGTCACCACGCCAGAAACTGGGTATGCCGTCTCATGTAGCGTCCTATCACGCCAATCAAAGATTTTCAACTCCGAGCTATTCGCCACGACATAAATGTTTTCGAGCCAAGTCGCTGAGACGGGACCGCGCATTTTCTGAATGGTGTGTAGCAATTTTCCACTGTCCGTACTCCATATTTGGGTACTGTCCTCAAAATATGAGTTAGAAAATAAAATTTCTCCATTGGGTGAAAATGTTAATTCACTGGCACGGCTGGTATGCGCTGGAATGACCAGTTTGGCATTGGGTTTTGTGGTATTCCATAGGTCAATTTTGCCCGACTCGTAGCCAACGGCAAGGTAAGGCATAGACTGACGAATACTGGTCACCGTATCTTTATTTTGCGCAGCATCTCGCGCGAGATTCGACAAAAAAGTATCGTGTGCCGCGAAGGTTTGTGGTGCAAATAATGCAAGCCATGCCATTACCAACAACAAAAACAGGCGATAACTTGATGTCGCAGTAGGAAAAAGTGCTTTCAACATAGATTCTCCTTAAAGCAGACTAGGTTAGTTCCTTAATCCACCGACACAGGCTAGAGCAATTGAACCTTCGGTGTGATCCCTACAGGCGCAGATTGTTTCATTTTTTCGTCAAAGGTGGCGAATTTTTGGCTATTTTTGCTGGAAGCCAAATGCAGCGCATCTGCGAAATCCATTCCTTTTTCGTTTAACGTCAGGGCTTCGTTGATGGCAGCAAACTGCTCAATCTCAACATTGTCCAATTCGCCCAGTTTATGAAATGCGTCGATCACAACCGCACGCTCTAGGCGGTACAAGCGACGTAAAACCCATTCGGTTTCCAGCACAACCGTTTTGGGAATAAAAATCTTTTCCGCTCTAAACAATGCAACCGCCCGCGCAGCCTGCGAAGCATCATCTTGCGTCAGTAATCGCACCAACACATTGGTATCAATCGCATACATGGCGCGCCTCTTCCGTAATTGCCGCATCCATTTCCGCCACGCTATATGCCTTGCCGTGATAACCCACACAGCCGATAACATCGTCCAATGTGGTGCGCGCAGGCTGCGGCAACGGGCGCAACAAAATACCGTCACGCGTGGATTCAATCGAAAACTCCAACCCCGCTTTCCATTGATGCACCGCGCACAAGGCAGGCGGCAACATCACCCGCCCCGTACTGGATAATTTAGTCGTTTCCATCACCCCTCCTAATGAACAAAAAGTAATGCGGCATTCTGGCGTAAAAGAAGGTGGATGACAACCGAATGTCCTCGCAAAAAGGCAAGGTTAGCAATGTAGGGCGGGTTCGCGTAGCAACCCGCCGAATGGAATGAAAAATGGCGGATCACCTTGCGGTGAATCCGCCTTACAGGTTGAGCGAGCATTCCCCGTATTGCGCTGCGCTTTTATGGGGTACGGTTATCGCCCCGCCAAGGTTGGGTTGAGCGTCAGCGAAGCCCAACAAATGCCACGCAACCACGCGGTAAACGTTGGGCTTCGTGCCTCAGCCCAACCTACGAGCTTTAAAGAGAAGTCAATTAAATTGTAGATGCGTTTTGAATGGTCAAACGATTTATAAACCGCCTGCGCGCAATCACAGCGAAAACGTAGGGCGGGTTCGCGCAGCAACCCGCCGAATGAGATGAAAAATGGCGGATTGCCTTGCGGCGAATCCGCCTTACATGCTATACAGAATAACCATTTTTTATACAGGAGAAGTTCCGTATGTTTTACGTTAGGTGGAAGAAAAACGACACTCACGCGGCAATTACACTACTTGGAGATTTACATGTCTGATACGCACTCCTTTTTTGCTGGTGTTGAGGCAGCCCATGAAGCCAATATCACACGCTTCAGCGACACACTCAACATCGTGGTTGTGGGAAACGTCAGCTCTGGCAAGAGTTCACTCATCAACGCAGTACTCGGAAGGGATCGCAATACGATGGTTGCGAGCGTTGGAGCCGAAGCGGGTACAACCACCAGACTCAATTCCATCAAGCTTGACGACCATGTCCGTATTATTGACTCTCCTGGACTCATCGACATTCAACGTGATAACTCAAAGATTACAAAAGAGTTTCTCAAGTTTGTTGATATCGGAATTCTCGTGCTAACTGGTGCTGCAGACGCTGTTCAGCGAGCGCATCTTCAGCATCTCCAGCAGGCATGTGCGAGGACGTTCGTTGTTTTGAACAAGGTTGACCATTGGGACAGACACAAGCCAGAAGCCCTCGCAAAAGTTGAGGCGCAGTGGAAGGAGGCACTCGGCATAGGAACGCTCTACAAGGTTTGCTGCTTTGGGTACGAGCCTGACGACGATCCAGAGACCAAACTTGACATTCGCGGGGTCGAAGACCTTCGCAAAGATATTGAGACATTTCTTGCGTACAAAGGAAAGGACATGCTTCTTGTTCGCCACTTGCACAACAAGGAGCATAGCGCAACTATTGATTCGGCCAGGTGAAGTTTGAAGTTTTTATGCGGCATATTTTACGTGAATATCCTGAAAGTAGCTTTTGACTCGTTCGGGAGTTTGTTCCAATTTCTGCATGTGATCGGTCGCGGC
>JAQTYN010000020.1 GCA_028688275.1 Gallionella sp.
AAACCCGCAAAACTGATCATCGGCGCGATGATGCGTAAACTCATTCATGTCGCATTTGGCGTGCTGAAATCAGGTAAAAACTTCGATCCAGCACTGCACGGTGCTTGACGGGGTTAACAGTATCTACGCATTCGTGACTATTGATTCGGCCAAGTGAAGCTTGAAGAAAATGTGAAAGTTTCGCTATATTTTACATATAGTTATCAGCGAAAAGTTCAAACATAATCTAGCCGTATCTATAATCAAAAATAGACGAAAACTTAGCCGAAACGACTGATTAACGCGCCACCACGTTCATCCCAGGTTTAATTTCGCTTTCATCTATATAGCCTATCCCCCCTGGGGTGCTTTTGACAAAGTTAATAACATCGGCCGTGCTGGATAATTCTTGTGGCGGAATGCCCTTACCGCTGAAGCGGCGCACGGTCCAGTAAGCGATATATTTATTATCGTCTTGATTTAAAAAACGGCGTAAGAAACGATCCCGCAAAGAACCAGAAGTCAGATTCACAGCGGTGATATGAGAACCCTCCATCTCGATTGCTTTGCCTGTATAGAGACGTTGCACACTGACAGCATCGAGCTTGCCTACGTTGGAATTCCCAATGATAACGATGTCACCCGCCTGTGCTTCGCAGATAGAGACGATGAGTAGTGCGGTGAGGAGTTTAAATGTGAGTTTCATCTGGTCTTCTCCCTTTAAAATATAAAGTTATAAGAGACAGACATCACATTGATACGCTTATTGCCAGATTGCCCGCCAGGCTGCGCATCCACGAAACTAGAACCCACCCCTGTTTTGACTACCGACCATTCCGCTTTGATTTTGCTGCTGTGATCCAGCGCGTAAGACGTACCCACCGCCCAAGTTTGTTGGTCATATACCACCATCAAATCTGCCATCATCCGCTGATAAGCATTCACTGCGGGAACGAAGGTGGTTGCGCTATTGACTGCTTGATAGAGCGGACGGTTTTTGGTCTGAGCTTTGGCGTAGCTTACATAGGGCGTCCATTGCTCGAACTCTTTCAACAGCATCAGATAATAACTGGTGCTATCAGGACTGAGTTCCGAACCAGAATTTTTGAGTCTCACATATTCATCAATGGTGCGAAAGCCACTGCCTAAATCCACACTCATGCCAAAATTTACGGTTGTGCTACTGATTTTCAGCAAATTGTCCGCAGCAGGGCAGTTATAGTTGCCGATAAACGCAGGGGGTATATTGATAGGTGCGCAACCAGCGGCTGGAGCTGGAATAAAGGTAGATGGTCCCAGTGATTGACCATGGCGATGTCTAGTATCTGCATAATGTATCCCAGCCAGATACGTATCTTCACCGTGCTGCAAGTTGAGTCGCAGCCCTTTAGATTCAATCGTCAATGGCGCAAAAAATTCACCAGCCGCGCCCGTTGGAGTAATCTGATTATTGGGGTCACGGGCATAAAAACGCCATGGTGCATTGGCTTTTCCCCAGTAACCATCCAAGGTTAATTCGCTTTCATTTATAGTCCATGTTTTGGCGAATGAAGCCCCTGTAAAATCGGTGGTCGCTGCGGTACCGTACACTTCAATCGGCAAACGCGCACTGGCGAAAGTGGTGCCAACATCTGCACTTTCCGAATTTAGATAAAACGGAATACGCAGTTTACCGACTCGAAAAAGTAGGTCGTCTGTGGGGCGATAAGACACAAACGCCCACGACACTGCCGCTTTTAAAGCATGATCCACCGTGGGTGAGGAAGCGAGCTTGGCTTGGATCGTCGCACTCCATTCGTTGTTAAATTGCGTATTGAGTTGCGCACCAAACACCGTGTCACGTCTGAAGCCTCCCGCTGAACTAATATGACGTTGATACGCGACGTTCTGGTCAGATTTAGCGAAACCTATCGTGCCATATCCTGACAATGCAAATTCGGCAGCCTGCGTCGTACCTGTGGTTGCTACCAGTAAAGCCAAGTACGTACAGCACGTTATTTTTTTGAGTGTAAGCATAAATACCCCTGAGTTTATATTTTTATAAAAAGCATTTGGATTATAGGTGAAGCGGTGTAATTTACCAGTAAATCGTTCATGATCGCGAACGAATTTTAATGTCTTTCGTAAAGCTTCTGAATTTGCACCGCATAGTGCTGGATTACGAGATCACGTTTCAGCTTAAGGGTGGGTGTTAGGAAGCCATTTTCGACACTCCAAGGCTCTTGCAGCAGCAATACACGGCGTATATAGGCGTAGCTCGGGAAGTTATTGAGACTTAACGAAATGCGTTTCAAAATTTTCCCTTGCACCCGACTATCAGTAAACGCTTCGAGCATATCTGGGCGTACACCGATTTCGTGCGCGAAGTCCAGCCATGTGTTGAGATTGAGCACGACGATGGCAATCAAATAAGGCTGACCCTCACCGTAAATCATCACTTGTTCAAACAGTGGGTCTTGGGAAATCGCCATTTCCATATCGCTGGGGGAGATCTTTTCGCCATTGGACATCACGATAATTTCTTTGACCCGTCCCGTGATTTGGATATGCCCCGTGTGATGAATACTGGCAATATCACCCGTATTCAGCCAGCCGTCCGCATCCAACACAGCACGCGTGGCTTCAGGATTTTGCCAGTATCCTTGCATCACATTTACGCCTTTCACCCACAACACACTCTGTTGATCCAATCTCACTTGAACATCTTGTATCGGCTTGCCAACAGAATCGGGAATGTTGTTATCGAGGCGATTAGCGGTAACCACGGGACTGGTTTCGGTGAGTCCATAGCCTTGCACAATGGGCAAGCCTAAACCAATCAATACTCGAGAAATATCGGGTGACAATGCGGCACCACCGCTGAATGCCGAACGTAAGTTCCCCCCTAGTCGCAGCAACACTTTTCGGGCAACCAGGCTATCCAATACTTTCCACAACGCCAATCTTACTTGCCATGCGCCACGCCCTTGCTGATACTCAAAACGTGCCCAGCCTACCGCGACGGTGAGCTGAAACAAGGCGCGCGCAACACCACTTGATGCCGCTAATTTATGGTTAATCGTGGTTAAGATGCGTTCGTAAACCCGTGGAACAGAAATAAGCAAAGTGGGGCGTATGGTTTGTAAATCTTCTGGCAACTGCGGGATTGAACGGGCAAACGCCACCTCCGCCCCTGCCATCACAGTCAAATAATAGCCCAGCGTGCGCTCTAGCGCATGCGACAACGGTAAAAAGGACAGAAATACATCATCGGTGCGCACTGGAAATACACCCAGCGTGGCGTGAGCGTTCGCCAACAGATTGGCATGACTTAACATCACGCCCTTGGGCTTACCAGTCGTACCTGAGGTATAAATAATAGTCGCTAAGGTGTGGGTTTTGCAAAATGTATAGGGCATCAGTGGCGCGGCCACGGGTAACAAAGCTTGAGCAGATTGCAATCGAGGTTCGTGATGATTGTGCAAAGAGTGCAAACTAATAAAGCACTCGATATCATTGAGCTGATCGCTTACCGTGCGCAAGGCTTGCCATTGTTCAGCCGATTCAAAAAACAGGACTTTCGCGCCCGAATCTTGCAACATAATGGCGACATTACCAGGCCTATCCACCGTATAAAGCGGCACGACCACCAAGCCCAATGATAATGCAGCTTGATCGAACACGATCCACTGCGGGCAATTGCGCAACATAATTGCCACGCGGTCACCTGACTGCAAGCCCAATTGGGACAACGCTGCCTGCCAACGCCCAACCTCCAATGACATCTCGCGCCACGTTATGTCATGCCAAGCGTGATGTAGAAAATGTCGATAAGCGACTTTATCGGGAGAGCGTCGCACGCGCTCCAAAAACAAGCCATGCAAAGTCTGTGCTTGAGCAGGCGAAATAATGTCTTGATCTGTCATGGTGTTATTCAACGCGATATGATTGCAATACCTTTTTGCCTAACGTATCTAACGGTGGCGTTAGCCTTGCGCCCAAAGGAAAAACCAAGACCCTCAACATCATGCGCACCAAGCCATTCGGCATGTTTTGCAATAAATCCAGCAAGGTTTGTTGAATTTGGTACAGCGCGTGCTGAATAGCCCATTCCAGCTTAGGCAAGTCTTCTTTTGGACGATTGTCGTCTTCAAAGCGTTTCAAGGTGGCGGCGCATAGATACAGTAAACCAAACACTTCACCTAGTCGGGCAAACAGTGCTTCATGTTGTTTAGCCGCGCGCCCCGCTACCGCCAGTGTGGCATCGGTACACAAAGCAAATGCCGCTGAAAATCGGGTTAATCGTTGGTAATAGCGGGTAGTCTGTATGCCACCAGGGACGATCATGCCAAATCCCCCCGTCAAACCAAATACCCAACTGCGTGCCGCATGACTTAACACAAAGCGCACATGCTCCCGAAAAGCGGCATCGAATTTAAGCTGGGCTAAGTAGCTATTTTGGTGTTGTGCGGCACTCAATTCCTTGGCGGCATAGACATGCGCCGCGAGCACCCCTTGCGCAAAAATCTGCCCACTCCGAATTTGGGACGGCAGACTGGCGACCAGGATCGTGTTCAAATCCGCATCTTCATGTTGAATGTCGATGGCATCATGTAGTGCATCGCGTGCGCGCGCGCTGGCGTAAAAACGCATAATAGCCAGCATAACATTAGATGCCGCACCTTGATCTTGTGCCAAGGCCGTGATTTGTTGCGCAGAGTCAATCAAATATCCCTGTGCCGCCAGATGAGCTAATTGACGCTCACGACCGATAGGTTCGGCTTGCTGAATATGCTGATACGTGGTCACTATCGCGTGCTTCATCTGCCCGACACAAGCTGCGGCGCGCAGCAAGTCGGATTGATCCACCAGCATCGTGGCAACATCACGATGTATCGCGATCATTTTGCTGATAATTTGAGACTGAGCGTACACCGAGAATCCCAATCCCCCCGCCTCTGTCGCCTCGCCTAATGATAGGAAACCATTGGACTCTAAAAAATCCTGTGCTTTAGGCGTTAGCACTTCTCCTGTCACTAGAAGCGCGCAAAGTTGCTCCACTTCTTGATTAAGAAAGCTTCGCTCAGCGGGAGTCAAACTGGCCTTAGGGAGTGCTAACCATGCGTTCCAATCGGGCTGACCGTTAAACAATGCTTGTTCCCATGTATCTTTGCGAGTATTCAGCAACTCGGTATTCAAGGTATCAGGAAGCAGCCGACGGAAATAATTCAACAAAGGCGTGCTAATCAGCTTGCGGCGCAACACGGGCAGCAGCAACACCACGAAAAGCGCCCCTACCCCGCCACCTATCATCATCAGCATGTCATCGGAAATACGCGATTGGACGAAGATAAAAAACACAGCCAACAATACCGCCAATGCCCAACTGGCAACTGAAGCACGAAAAAATGCCAACGTTACGAAAGTCAACAGTGCAATGATAATCATCAAAATAGTCATCATTTATCTCCTTGCCAATTGATCCATTCACTTCCCATCACAAGGTCAACTATACCCGCGTGAAATCTACGGGCGCGACCAAACTCACCCACGTGAGGGGATCGTTGCGTTTCCAAGGGATGACACACCAAACAAACGTATCGCATCCAGAAAAACTTATCCTTCAATTTTTTCTGGCAAGGCAATTTCGTTATTGATGCTGAATTGGTAATCCTTGAAAATATGCTCTGCGGTCAAGATTTGGTAAGAGCCATCTGCGAGCTTATGCGAAGTGTCTTTGAGGCGATAGGCATAGTGACCACAAGTCCAGCAGTCATAGTTGCGCATGTGGGTACACAAACACATTTTGTCTTTGACGATCATCTTTTTAGGATCAGCTGCAATCGCCAATTCGCGATTGTAAGCGTCGATGTAAGAACACTGACCATTGGCATCCAACACATAGCCAAACGCTTCGCAATTCGGACGGATGCCAGAATGGGTAGCGGGGCAACCCTTAATCATGCGCATCGGGTAACCCGTGGGTGAAAGTTGATTCACTTCCATATCAGATTCGCTGGCACGGAAGTATTCTTGTTGCACTTTGGTGGGAATGCCGCATTCTTTTGCCACGGTGAAACGTGTCGCCACTTGCACGGCTGCCGAACCTTCTTCCAAAAAGCTGACCGCATCGCTGCCCGTGAAAATCCCCCCTGCTGGAATCACGGGAATGTCGAGGTTTTCAGCTTTGAGATAGGCAAGCACTTCATTGGTGATGGTGCGCAAATCATATTTTGCCCAATCCAAGCCAAAGCCTAAATGCCCGCCCGCCAAAGGCCCTTCCACCACGATGTAGTCTAATTGGCGGTTGCTACGTGCGGTTTTGCGCAAGAATAATTGCAAAGCACGAACCGATGAAACAATGATGCCTAACTTAACATCGCGGAAACGGGGATGGTCTTCAATCAGCGCGAAAGAACCCAAATGCAAGCCCGCTGCCAAGGTAATCCCATCAATCCCCGCGTCCATGGCGGCACGCATGCGCACGCGCAATGTTTCACGCGGCGCATTCATGGTCAGTTTTTCCATGCAGTTGATAAACACCATACCATCGCCTTTTTTGGCGTTCATGGTGTGCGAAACGTGAATACGGGAGGCTTCAGCAACTTGCTCTAAATCAAATTTAACCAAAGACTTATCGTTGCTGTTGATGTTATATTTATATTGCTTTTGTTTTTGACTTACAAACTTAGTGTTGTAATGACGATCCGTTGCAGTTGGCAGCATCGCGTCAGAAATATGTCCAATGCCCCCTAAACGCGCTGCTTCCAACGCCAATTGCGACGTGGAAATATCCACGCCCATCCCACCAATCATAATCGGCACAAGTTCTTGTTTACCAAAGCGCAAGCGAAAATCATCAACACGTTTCATTGTTTTTCTTTCTGTAAAACCGCAAAAAATTAAGTAAATCTAGCCAAAATTTGAGGGGTGAAGGATGCCACAGATAGCGCAATCTTCAAAGCAGAAAGGGTGGAAAAAGCGGGATTGATAATATTTTGGCAGATATTTTGTCTTGAAACTGACAGATGGGACGAAGTGCATAGACTTGCTCATCAGGGTTGTGTTGTGGCGTGTGCTTTATGTTGCCCCGTTCTAACCCGCAGACGAAAAGTGTTGTGCCAATTATTTACCCCAAAATCTATGCGACAATTCGCCTCCATTTCCATCCCCCTCGGAGTGCTTCATGGCGCAGATTGACGGCAACGGCAATATCTCGGTACACATCGACGGCGACGATAATCACGTCGCCATTGGTTTGTTGCCCAAGTTGGAAATCACTTGCTATCACTCACGGCGCAAGCGCAACAGCGAACTGGATAAGTTATCGCCCTACAGTCGATATTCGCCGTTATTGGGGCGGGCGGCGGAGTTGGCGAGTTTGCAGGCTTTTTTGCAGGACGAGCGTCCGCTGTTGTGTCGGGTGTTAATCGGCGGGGGCGGTAGCGGCAAAACCCGCCTCGCGCTGGAATTGTGCGAACAGGCGAGTGGCTGGCAAGCGGGTTTTGTCACACACAAAGAGTTGGCGCGCTTTATGGCGTTGCAAAATCTCAGTGCTTGGGGATGGCAAAAGCCCACTTTGCTGGTCATCGACTACGCCGCCGCGCAAGCCCCACTACTCGCCACACTGTTGCAGGAACTCGCTGACCGCACCCACTATCCCCACCCGCTACGCATTTTGCTGTTGGAGCGTCATGCCTCCACGGAATCAGGTTGGTGGCAACAGGTTTTTGCGTCTGGCGGTTATGCTGCCAGTAGCAAACTTGCCTTGCTTGACCCGCCCGAACCCGTATCCCTCGCGCCCTTGTATCAAGTCGAGGATAGGCTGGCACTGTTGGCGGCGATGTTGGCAGGCTGTCCCGTCAAGGATTTTTTAGCACACGCTGATTTTCAGGCGCAACTGAAGTCGCTGTCATGGGGCGGTGATCCGCTGTATTTGATGATGGCGGCACTGGGGATGCGCCAGCACGGCGCGCAAGTCTTGACCCTGAACCGCACGGATTTAGCGGATTTGATTGCGAGCCATGAAGAAAACCGTCTCGTCCAACTGGCACACCACTTAGGCGACACGTGCTTGTTGTTGCATCTGGTGGCGTGCGTCACGTTGATGCAAGGCATGGATTACGCCGATTTTCTCGACTTCGCGGCGATGGAAAAACAAGCACTGGGTCGTTCACACAGCGGCGGCGATGCGGCTCAGCTGGCGGAGCTTTTGCAAGCCGCCCTGCCGCGTGAGGATGGCGGCATTGCCCCGCTGCTGCCCGATTTAATTGGCGAAGCGTGGTTGTTGCGCACTTGGAAAAACACGCACGACCACGCCGCCATCTTGCGTGCCTACCAGCGTCATCCGCAACGGGTTGTGCCCAGCCTGATTCGTTGCGCGCAAGACTTTTACCCGCAGAAAACCACCCCGCTTAACTGGCTGCAAGCCGTGTTGCAAAGCATTCAACACGATGCTGACGCGTTGAACGATTTGTATACCAATTTGTATCAGGATAGCGTGTCTTTGCGAGATTTTAATTTGCAGCACGCGCAATGCTTGGTGGCGTTGCCTCAGCAAGCACCTGATGTACAAGCTGCCCGACATAGCAACTTGTCAGTGGCCTTTGCCAAAATGGGGCAGCTCGAAGCAGCACTGCCAGTGGCACAAAAGGCTGCGGACTTGTATCGCCAACTTGTTGAGGAATCTCCCGATGTGTTCCAACCAAATTTAGCCAGATCGCTTAGCGGCCTCGCAAACATTCTCGGAGAACTAGGTCATCGCGAAGATGCACTACAAGCGGCACAAGCTGCGACAGACTTATCTCGTCAACTGGCGGAGCAACGCCCAGATTTGTTTCAAGCAGATTTAGCAACCTTACTCAACAACCTCGCCGCCAAGTTCAGCTCACTCGGTGAGCGCGAAGCAGCATTGCAAGCTGCACAGGAGTCTGTTCAGATTCGTCGCCAACTAGCTATCCAAAACTCCGATGTGTTTTTGCCGAGCTTGGCCAATTCTCTCATTAACATTAGCACCATGTTCGGTAAACTGGGGCAACTCGAAGCCGCATTGTCAGCAGCACAGGAGTCCACAGACTTGTATCGCCAATTGACGGCGCACCGCCCTGATGTGTATCTGCCAAATTTAGGAGTGTCACTCAATAATCTCACCAAAATGCTTGGTGCGCAGAGACAGCATGGAGCGGCTTTGTCTTTGGCAAAGGAGGCGACAAACTTGAATCGCCAACTGGCGATTCAACACCCTGAAGTATTTCGGTCTTATTTAGCTTCATCACTCAACAACCTTGCCAGCAGCCTTCGTAGACAAGGGCAGAGCGAAGCGGGATTGGCAGCGGCACAGGAAGCAGCAGACTTGTATCGTCAACTGATGGCGAAACGTCCCGATGTATATCAGTCAGATTTAGCAATGTCACTCAAGGGACTCGCCATCTTGCTCCGCGAACTGGGACTGTACGAAGTGGCATTGCAAGCGGTACAAGAGGCGGTAGACTTGTATTGCCAACTGGCGGCGCATCGCCCCGATGTATTTCAAGTGGAGTTAGCTAAAGCTTTGATCGTGTTGGCACTGTGCACGGCAGAAAATGGTGAGGCCGTTGTGGCGCAGCAACGGGCACACGAGGCGGTCAGCGCGTTGCGAGCCGATTTTTTGCGTCGTCCTGTTGTGTTTTTAGGGTTCATGGGGGCGATGTTGCAGGATTATTTACGCTTATGCCAAGCAGCGGAACAAACACCCGACATGGCATTGCTAACCCCGTTGTTGCCCTATTTTTCTAACCCAGAGGAATGATGATGTTTGATCCTATAAGTTTGGCCGCCACCACCGTGGCAGTATTAGTCCCTTTGTTGCAAAAGGCTGTGGAAAAAGGCGCGGAAAAGTTGGGTGAATCCACGGCGGGTAGTTTGTTTGAGCAATTGAAAAAACGTTTGCGCCACGAGGGCGCGCAAGAAGCCTTGACCGACTTGAGCCAGCAACCCGATGATGCGGATAATCAAGCCGCCCTGCGCAAACAACTCGGCAAAGCCCTCGCCGCCGACCCAGAACTGGCGCAAGCCCTGCAAAGCTGGCTACCTTCCGCCGCCAGTCTGAATATTCAAGGCGACCATAACAAAGTCGCGCAAGTCAGCGGTCAGGGTAATGCAGTGCAGATTAGTTAATGTGGCACTGATGTAATCCGCTCGTGGTGAGCTTGTCGAACCATGGGCGGATGCGTTATGGAGCAATCAGTCGCTTGCAAAAGCCCTTCGACAAGCTCAGGGCGAACGGTGTTGAATCCACGCTTCCCTAACCAGCCGTTGTTTCGATTTCGTCATTCCTGCGGCGGGGGAACACAACAAGCATTTTTACGAATAACTCTTTCATTACCAAGGAGCGCATCATGCAGCTTATGAAGCAAAAAATAGGATGTCTCAGTATGTTCGCTTGTGATGAGCTACCCGTGCAGCAACGTTATCAACTAGCCGTTTGGGATGCAGTGCAGAAGATGTCAAGCGTAAAGGCTCAGATTTTATGTTCGATTGATTCCGTCAAACCACCGCTATGAAACTCCTCGACATTCTTAATTTTGCCCTCACCAGCTTACGCGGGAGTCGGGCGCGGACGTTGCTGATGATTTTGGCAATGTCCATCGGCGTGGCTTCCGTGGTGATTTTGACGGGCTTGGGGGACGGGGCTCGGCGGTATGTCATCAACCAATTTTCATCCTTGGGCACGAATTTGGTGATCGTTTTTCCAGGGCGCAGCGAAACAGCGGGTATCGGGCCTGGCATGTTGTTAGGACAGATTCCGCGTGAACTGAGCTTGGACGATGCACAAGCCTTGTTGCGCAGCCGTCATATACGCCGCATCGCACCGTTGACCATAGGCTCCTCGGAAATTTCACAAGGTTCGCGCAACCGCGAAGTCATTGTGCTAGGTTCAACAGCGGAATTGTTGGACGTGCGGCAAATGAGTTTGGGGCAAGGACGGTTTTTGCCTGCGGGGGATATACACGGCAGCGAGTCGGTGTGCGTGTTAGGGGCGAAAATAAAACGCGAATTGTTTGGCGCGCAACCCGCCGTCGGGGCTTCAGTGAGATTGGGCGACCGCCGCTACCGCGTGGTGGGCGTGATGTCTAGCCAGGGCGAGTCTATGGGCTTTAACACCGACGAGCTCGTCATTATCCCCGTGGCTTCCGCACATATTTTGTTTAACACCAGCGGGCTGTTGCGGATTTTGATCGAAGCCAAAAGTCGCGATGCGGTGCTGCCTGCCAAGCGTGAAGCGGAAACGATCTTGGTCGAACGGCACAACGGCGAACGCGATGTGACGGTGATTACCCAAGATGCGGTACTCGTCACCTTTGATCGCATTTTGCATGCGCTGACTTTGGCGGTGGGGGGGATTGCCGCGATTAGCCTCGCCGTGGCGGGTATTTTGATTATGAATGTGATGTTGATTGCCGTATCGCAACGGGTGAAAGAAATCGGTTTGCTCAAAGCACTGGGTTCACCCGCCAGCCAAATTCGCAATTTATTCTTCGCTGAAGCCATTTTGCTGTCCAGCATCGGCAGCGTCATGGGCTTAATCATCGGGCAAATTGGCATTTTCATCATCGGGCAAATCTACCCTGCCCTACCCATCTCCGCCCCGTGGTGGGCAATTTTCGCCGCACTGGGCACGTCACTCGGCACAGGTATTTTATTCAGCGTGTGGCCAGCAAAAAGCGCAGCACGGTTAGACCCCGTGCGCGCTTTAGCGGGTAGGTAAGGTGTTACGTGTGTTGAGTCGCTAGTCATTGAATTTAATCAGAATCTTCCTCTTTCAACCACAATTGATGCGTGTCGATTAAGAGTCGATAGCGAGCTTCATTGGCATCTAGTTGAGTCGTGTACTCTACCAAAGTGGATTCCAAAGCGATGCGTCTCGCGGTCAGGCTGTCGGATAAACTGCTTTCACCCACGTTATACGCTTTGGTCACTAATTCGGCGTTGTTGCGGATCTCGGTGGCGGCTGAACGCGCTTGTTGCCAAGTGCTGAAAGTGCGTACTGCTTGCGTGTGGGCGGCATACACATCCGCTTCCAAACGACGTTGCACAAAGGATTCCTGATTCGCTGCCATCACCGCTTGTTGCGCCATGGCATCGGCAGTTGCACTGCGCAAACCAAACGATAAAGGAACACTGACATACATACTTAGCACCTTTTCATTGCCGCCCATATCGCTTGCCACACGCACCCCGACCGTGGGGTCAGGCACAACATCCGCCCGACTACGCTGTGCTAAGAGTTGTTGCAACTGCGTTTCCGCATGCACAATCGCCAACTCCTTGTTATGGTTAAATATCTTATCTTTCCAAAATGCAAAATTTTGCGTGATCGGCATAGGCGAGGCGGGTTGGATGGTATCGGGAAACTGTATGCCTGCAAATTGCCGCCGTACATCATTTTCAGCCAATTGCACCCGCATCTGCGCTTGTTGCCAAGACACATTGGCTTGCGCCACCGCCGCATTCATCTGATTCAACTCCAGTTTAGGTGCGTCGCCACGTTGCACGCGCTTTTCGGTCATCGCCACTTGTTGATTTAGGATGTTCACTTGCTGCTGCCACAGTTGCGCAGTAGCTTGTTCACGTTGCACCACAAACCACATACGTAACAACACTCTCGCCGCTTCATGCTGCGCATCATCCAATGCAAAATTTGCCTTGGCGACACTGATACGACCAATCTCTTGGTCTATTTCTGCTTTATCAAAGATCCGCACAGGGCGTTGCACATCCACATACCATTCACGAAGATTTTCGCGTGGTACGCCAACCGTCCGTTGCCCTGTACCCATATTGAGCAGAAATTCATGTGAACCACTATTCCACTTGTGTTGATTCGCCAACTCTTGTTTCAACTGACTGGCGGCATTTAACACCAGCAAATGATTGCTTAACGCATCTTCAATTTGTCGCGGCAGAGGCAAATCGTCAGCTGCAAAACCATGCTGCGCAGGCAGTACAAGGCTTAACAGTAACAGCACGGATGGGGTACTACGCATTTTGAAAGGAATCGTTTTCATACTTGCTCCTCATGAAATCTACCAAATTCCAGCACAGGGGTAATCCAATAGGTAATATGCGGACTCGCTTCCTTCTCTTTTAGCATCACAATTAAGGCATGCGCATCATCCAAATTCATCACGGCCACAATCTGGATGCGTTGCGAACGCCCCCTAACTTGCTCCATCATGCTGGTTAATTTTTCTCCTTGACTCGCACCTTCCGTGTGGGTCAGGGTAAAGCCATGCACCCATTCAGGATGCTCCAATAGGCTATCCACCAAGCGTTCGATAATCGAACGGTGGCACACAATATGAACACAACAATTCATCGCTTTCATTTAACTTCCTTTTACAGGTTGAATACCGAAGCGTCGATACAAAATAGGTAGGACAAACAAGGTCAGCAAGGTCGAACTCATCAGCCCGCCGATCACCACAATGGCCAATGGGCGTTGAATTTCTGAGCCTGGTCCTGTGGCAAATAACACGGGAATTAAGCCCCACGCCGTAATACTGGCGGTCATTTGCACGGGACGTAATCGCCGTTTCGCGCCTTCAAACACCACTTGGGTGATGTGCATTCCTTCGGCATAGAGCTGGTTAAAGTAAGACACCATCACCACGCCGTTGAGTACCGCAATTCCCAGCAAGGCGATAAAGCCCACCGAAGCGGGCACGGACATATATTCGCCACTCACCCACAAGGCAATCACCCCGCCAATCAAGGCAAACGGGATATTGGTCAACACCAATGCCGCTTGGCGCATAGAACCAAACGTCGCGAATAACAACAAGAAAATCATCCCAATGGCAACGGGAACCACCACGGCCAAGCGTGCAGCCGCACGTTGTTGATTTTCAAATTGACCTCCCCACGTCAGTCTGTATCCCGCAGGCAAGGTAAATTTGCTCTTGTTCGCCACGGCCGCTTTGGCCTCTTCTACAAAACCAACCAGATCACGATCACGTACATTGCTTTGCACCACCACCATACGTTGACCGTTTTCTCTATCTACTTTTACAGGGCCATCCACCCGCTCCAGCTTAGCGACGGCTGATAACGGCACATTTTGCCCATTCGCCAACGGTAAGGTCAAGGCGGCAAATAAAGCGGGGGAATGCTGCACATCCGCTTCACCTCGCATAATCAGCGGGGTACGTCGTCCGTCTTCGATGACTAGCCCAACTTGCTGACCTTCAATTTGACTACGCAAAGTGTTGCTGATGTCATCCACCGTCAATCCCAGTCGACCTGCAGCCAAGCGATCTATGACCACGCGAAAGTATTGCACGCCACTGTTTTTGACCGTAAACACATCTTCACTGCCTTTGATCCCTTCCAAAAGCGTCACCATTTTTTCGGCGGTGTCATTTAGTGTGTTGAGGTTGGTACCAAAAATTTTAATGGCAATATCACCCCGCGCCCCTGTCAGCATTTCCGATACCCGCATCGCAATGGGTTGCGTAAAGCTATATTCCACGCTCGGAAAATTATCCATCACTTTACGAACTTGATCGACCAGCGCGGTTTTATCCTTACTCACCCATTCGTGCTGCGGCTTTAACACCAAAAAGGTATCGGTTTCATTTAAACCCATAGGATCCAAGCCCAACTCATCCGCCCCCGCCCGCGCCACGATCGCTTTAATGTCGGGTACGCCTTTGAGGATAGCTTGCTGAATTTTGGTATCAATTTCAGCTGTCTGCAACAAATTGACGGAAGGTAATTTGGACACTTGCATAATTAGATCGCCCTCATCCATTTCAGGCATAAAGGTTTTTCCGATCAGTGTGTAAATCCCGCCTGTAATGAGCAACATCACCAGCGCGATACCAATTACCCAGCGTTCCTTTTCCAACGCGCGTTTCAACAAAGGCTCGTAATACTTCAACGACATGCGCACTAACCAAGGCTCTTCATGACTAGCCGTTTTGAGCAGAAAGGAAGACATCATGGGCACCACGGTGAGCGACAACAACAAAGATGCCGCCAACGCAAACACGATGGTTAATGCCACGGGAATAAACAACTTGCCTTCCAATCCTTGCAAGGTCATCAATGGCAAGAAGACGATGATGATAATCACCACGCCCGCAGAAACAGGCACAATGACTTCTTTGACCGCACGATAAATCAGATGTAAATGGGGAATATGCGGACGTTTATGCGCCAAATGATTGATGATATTTTCTACCACCACCACGGCACCATCGACTAACATCCCAATCGCAATTGCCAGGCCGCCTAAACTCATCAAGTTCGCCGACATGCCAAACTGATTCATCATAATAAAAGTAATCAGCACGGCTAAAGGCAAGGTCATTGCAACCACGACCGCCGCCCGCCAATTACCTAAAAACAGCACCAACAGCACAACCACAAATAGAATGGCTTCGCCTAATGCCTTAGAAACAGTGCCAATGGCGCGTTCTACCAAACTACCGCGATCATAAAATACCTTGGTGATGATCCCTTGCGGCAGTAGAGGGGCAATCTCTTTTAACTTCGCTTGTACGCCATCCACCACTTTTTGTGCATTTGCACCGCGCAGCCCCAACACCAGCCCTTCTACCGCTTCACCTTCACCGTTCTTGGTGACGACACCGTAGCGCGTCAAACTGCCAATGCGCACTTCTGCCACATCACTGACACGTATCGGATTGCCATTAGGACTAGTGACAACGATGTTTCGCACATCTTGTAAGGTTTTGACGCTACCTTCCGCCCGTACCAATAAAGTTTCATCGCCGTCGTTAATGCGCCCTGCCCCATCATTGCGATTATTGGCTTCCACCGCCTGTTGCAACATGGCAAAAGAAATCGATCGTGCCGCCAATGCCGTATGGTCGGGTACGATTTCAAAGCTCCGCGCCAGACCGCCTAAAGAATTCACATCCGCTACCCCAGGCAAGGAGCGCAAAGCAGGACGTATCACCCAGTCCAATACCGTGCGTCGTTGCTCTAAAGAAATACCCTCCCCTTCCACGGTGAACATAAACATCTCGCCCAATGGCGTGGTAATCGGTGCCAGTCCACCCGAAATCCCCGCAGGCATATCCCGCAAAGCCGTGTTTAACCGTTCTGCCACTTGCTGCCGTGCCCAATAAATATCCGTGCCATCATTAAAATCAAGGGTGATATCGGCAATGGCATATTTGGAAATAGAACGCATCACGCGCTGGTTGGGTATGCCCAGCATCTCCAATTCAATCGGGGTGACGATGCGCATTTCCACTTCCTCAGGGGTCATCCCTGGGGCTTTCATAATCAACTTCACTTGCGTAGAAGATACGTCAGGAAAGGCATCAATCGGCAGATCGCGATAGGCAATGACACCCGCCCCGATCACCATCAGCGTCACGACAATGACCAATAGTCGTTGTGACAGCGAAAATTCAACCAGTTTATCCAGCATCATTCCCCCCCGCCCAAGCCCATGACCCGCGATTTCAGTGCCGATACACCGTGCACCGCAATCCGTTCATTGCCTTTTAGATCCCCTGTAATCACCGTGTTTTGTGCCCCTTCGTTTAACACCGTGACGGCATGAGGCAGAAAGCCTTTCGGGGTGGTCACAAAGACCAAAGTTGCGCCACCGACCCGTGCCAATGCGCTATTGGGAATCTCCCATTGTGCCGCGCTGACCACCGTCGTGCCGATACTGGCTTCCACAAATTGATTGGGGCGCAAATTGTCTGAACCCTCGGTAATCATGCCGCGTAGCAAAATGCTTTGATTGCTACCCGTCAAGCTGCGTCCGATGGCGATCAATTTTCCGCTGGCTTGAAAATCGGGAATAAAAATTGGCGCGCCGACTTTTAAATCCCGAACCGCCGTCAAAGGAGCTTGAATTTCTAACGCCAGCGGATGGAGCTTGGCAATTTTAAACACAGGCATGGCGGCATCAAGACGCTGTCCCGCACTGGCAAATTTTTCCAGCACCACGCCGTCTATCGGTGCGGTAATCGTCATCAACGCGCTCAAGGCGCGCCCCGATTGCAATTGCACAATCGCCCCGTCTGACATCCCCGACAAACGCAACATCTGCTTGCGTTCTGCCAAATTCGCCTGCGCTTCTAATGCCGCGCCACGTGTGGTGCGATAACGGCTTTCCGCGATGATGCCGTCTTTCCATAAAGACTGATCGCGGGCGAGATTTTCTTGCGCCAATTGATGTTGCACATTGGCTTGTAACAAACCGCGTTGACCTTCTGCCAACGCAGGACTTTGTAGTCGCGCCACAATTTGCCCCTTTTTGACCGCATCGCCCACGCCCACCAGTATTTGCTCCAACAAGCCAGCCAGTGGCGTACTCACGACAAAGAGCTGATTCCCTGGCACCACGACCTGTGCAGGCAAGCCCGACACCTCCCCTGATTTTTTTTCGGGCAACAAGGCAGAACTAATACCTAATGTTTTGATTTGCTGGGCAGAAAAGACGATCTCATCTCCCCCCCATGCGGATTGAGCCAATAAAATGGATAGCAATACGAATAATCTAGTCGTCATCGTGTACTCCAAAAATGCAACAAAAAGCGAATTTACAAGCAGAATTAAATACGAGAGGCGGCGTGTGGAGGAGCTTGTGACCAAGCAGAATAATAATGTATTGCAGGACGCAATATAGGGGAAGAGGGGTATAAAACAAGTCGCGTAAACAATATGGCGCGAGGGGGCGCAACAAGGTCAACAATTGCCAAATCATGGTCAAAACTGTATTCACTACGCACATTGACTTGAGGCATGGAAACCTGTGGGCTAGATTGGTTTTCCAGAGAGGGCTGGGCTGCATCTGCGTAATCTGACAAATCATACGCATAAGCAACCGTTCCCATGCCATCAAAATGCAAATGTACGGGTGAATTCAATCCACTGGAAGCTGCATAATTGACTAAATCTGCCGATGCAATATGTGCGTGCACCAAGGGTGACACGCACTGCAAGAGCACAAATAGAGTCAAAAATATTTTCTGAAACCAGCTTTTCATCAGGGATTAAGTGGTATGTAAAAAATTGAAGTACTTGCCAGACAAGCATTTGAACGGTTTAGTTCAATCCCACTAAACATTCACCGCGGGTAAAACCAAACCAAATTATCTAACCATTGCTTGCACTCAGCTTGGACAACCTATCATCACGTACTAAAACGGCAGAACCAAGGTGGGATTCTCTGCCAACAACACAGCACGGAAAGTGTTTTGAATCCGCGCCAATGCCGCTTCGGTATCCGCTTCAAAGCGCAATACAATCACGGGCGTGGTGTTGCTAGGACGTGCCAGCCCAAAACCATCCGCATACTCTACACGCAAACCGTCTAGTGTGATGATTTGTTCTGCATCGGGGAATTGCGCGTTTTGTTGCAATTGGGCAATGAGGCTGTGATTTTCACCTTCGGTGGTGTGAATATGCAGTTCTGGTGTACACACCGCATCGGGCAAACCATTCAACAGCGCGCTGGGGTCAGCGACTTGGCTTAAAATCTCCAACAAGCGCGCCCCGCTGTATAGCCCGTCATCAAAGCCATACCAGCGTTCTTTGAAGAATACATGCCCACTCATTTCGCCCGCCAACAATGCGCCTGTTTCGCGCATTTTGGCTTTCACCAACGAATGCCCTGTTTTCCACAACGTCGGTTTGCCGCCATGTTCACGTATCCAGCTAAACAAATTGCGGGTGGATTTCACATCAAAAATAATTTCTGCACCAGGGTTGCGACTCAAGACATCCGCCGCAAACAACATCAACTGGCGGTCAGGGAAAATAATCTTTCCGTCTTTGGTGACCACGCCCAAACGATCACCGTCGCCATCAAACGCAAAGCCGATTTCGCTGTCGTTATCACGTAGCGCAGCAATTAGGTCTTGCAGATTTTCAGGTTGGGACGGGTCGGGATGATGATTGGGGAAATGCCCATCCACTTCACAGAACAACTCTTGCACTTCACAACCCAATTGGCGATACAGATTCGCTGTATATGCGCCCGCCACGCCATTGCCACAATCCACCGTCACCTTCATCGGACGCGCCAGTTTGATATGCGACACGATGCGAGCGATGTACGCCGCGCTGATGTCCTGTTGGGTATAGCTACCCGCGCCATTCACCAAGTCATTATTTTCAATCCGCGCCCGCAACGCCTGTATGGTATCGCCCGACAAGGTTTCGCCATCCAACACCATTTTCAACCCATTGTAATCAGGTGGATTATGGCTGCCCGTCAACATCACCGCGCAATTGGTTTGCAAGTGATAAGCGGCGAAATACACCATAGGCGTAGCCACACAACCCACATCAATTACGTCTATGCCACTTTTTTGAATGCCGCGTGCCAACGCCGCCAATAATTCCACGCCCGACAATCGCCCATCGCGCCCAATGGCAATCGCCTTTTGCCCGCGTGCAGTGGCCTCTGAACCGAGTGCTTGACCAATCGCTTCTACCACTTCTGCTGTCAGTGCTTTGCCCACAATGCCACGTATGTCGTAAGCTTTAAAAATTTCTTTTGGTAAAAACATGGAGTTCCTTATATAAGGGGTTCAAGGTGGTGCTGATTAAATCCGTTCGCCCTGAGCTTGTCGAAGGGTGAGCGGATTTAATCCAACTATTTTGTTATCTCTGCCATTCTTGGTTCGACAGGCCTTCAAAGAACAAAAGATTGAATCATCATTTTTAAGTTTCTTAAAGCGCGGTTGGTGTATCTCGTAAAGAAATAATCGGCCAGCCATGTTGTTCAGCATGCTGATACAACGTGGGATCAGGATTAACGGCAATGGGCGTTTGCACCATAGACAGCAAAGGCAAATCGTTCATCGAATCACTGTAAAACACACTGTCAGAAAAACTTTCCAGCGTCCAGCCGCGTTCTGCCAACCAATTGTTTAATCGCGTTATTTTACCTTCTCGGAAGCACGGCACATCCGCCACCCCGCCCGTAAACTCGCCGTCGCGCTCTTCGGGTTCGGTCGCAATCAAATGCTCCACGCCATAGGCTTGCGCAATTGGACCTGTAACGAAACGGTTCGTGGCGGTGATGATGACGCAAATATCCCCCGCCATACGATGTTGTTCCACCAAATCCCGTGCGGAGGCGGTCATCATGGGAAACACGGTTTCGTGCATAAACTGCTCATGCCACGCATTCAAGGTGGTTCGCGCATGATGTGATAAAGGTTTCAATTGAAAGTCGAGAAACGCAACAATATCCAATGTGCCCGCCTTGTACTGATCGTAAAACGCTTGGTTTCTGACCTCGAACAACTCACGATCCAACACCCCAATCCGAATCAAAAACTGCGACCACTCAAAATCGCTATCACCATTTAACAACGTATTGTCCAGATCAAACAAAGCCAACTTCACATTCAACTCCTTGATTATTTTAATAGGAATAACCTTAAATTTCGTCATCCCCGCGAAGGCGGGGATCCAGCTCTTTGATTTAACTGGATTCCTGCTTCCGCAGGCATGACAAAATCCGAATAAATCAACGTCGCACTAACTATCCCACGCCGCATTCATCAATGCCGCCGCCAGCAGCAAATCCTGTGGGTAAGTCACTTTAAAATTACGCGCATCACTGCTCACCAACTTAGGCGCAAAACCCAAAAACTCAATCGCAGAAGCCTCATCTGTCACCGCGCGACACTGTTGCAAGGCATGTGCCAATAAACCTGCGCGGAACATCTGCGGCGTTTGCGCCTGCCATAACTGTTCACGACTTTCGGTTTGCAACACCCGCTGCTCATTCGTCGCACGCTTCAAGGTATCCGCCACAGGGACAGCTAACAATCCACCCACCGCATCGTCACGTAATTCCTCAATCAAATGACTCAAGTGTGTTTGTGTCAAACAAGGGCGCGCCGCATCGTGTACCAACACCCAATCATCCGCCTCTAACTCAGACAACACCAGCCCATTCAACACCGTTTCGGCGCGCGTCTCCCCGCCACAAAACAACGGCTGTAGTTTATCGCCTAGGCTGGACCAGTCATAGGTATGGAATAAGGTATCATCAGGAGCCAACACGACAAACACGGTGCTGATGTCAGGGCACGCACACAGCGTTTGCAAGGCGTGGAATATCATCGGCTGTCCGCACAAAGGCAGATATTGTTTAGGAAGCGCGTGACCCATACGCGCACCGAAGCCCGCAGCGGGAACTAAAGCATGAAAAGTAGACATGGTGCGATTGTAATGCGGATTGCGCAGAACGCAAAAGCACACGACACAAAAAGCCTGAAAAACCGACATAATTCCGATGCATGTGAAAAATTCTCTTTTCCTAAACACACAATAAAATTGCAATTCTCAGCGTTTTGGTATATTGTGCGCGCCCTTAACGGAGAGGTGGATGAGCGGTTTAAGTCGCACGCCTGGAAAGCGTGTTTGGGATAACATCCCAACGGGGGTTCGAATCCCCCCTTCTCCGCCAGTTTAGCAGCACCTAAAACCCGCACCTGCCAAGGATTGCGGGTTTTTTATCGTCACGATAATGCGTTCATCACCTATAATCTCCGACTTTAGGAATGCACGTAAATATTAACTCGCGCAGCGAGTCCACATTATTCGATTTTGTCCGCTACGCGGGCTTTTTGTTTTGACTGGATACCAGTCTGCGCTGGTATGACGATGATGCGTAGGGATTTTATGTCATGGCGGAGGCTTCCCGTATTGCATACGCGCTACGTCCCTTCCATCTGCTGCCCCAACGCATCCCAACCCGCCAAACCATTGGGCAAGCCAAGCTGCTCTGCCAGTTTTTCCAATTCGCTTAAGGCTTGGGCATGGCCGATTTTTTGGGCGATTTGATACGACTCGTGCCAGTGTTGCATTGCCCGTTCTGACTCACCGTTTTGTTGATAAATATGTCCAATATTAAACAAGCTAAGAGAGATTCCCGCTTGATCGCCAATGTCTCGCTGGACCACCAGCGACTGTTGTAAATAGTTCAACGCGGTGGCGTAGTCGCCGCGTGCCATGTAGATTTGCGACAAATTATTTAGCGATTGCCCAACCCCAGCCTTGTTGCCAATTTCTAATCGGATTTCCATCGACTGTTGCGAATAGCTCAACGCGGCTTCGTAGTCACCTTTTGCATAGGCAATTGTTGCCAAATTATTCAGCGATTGTCCAACGCCCTTTTTGTAACCAATTACCCTAGAAATCGACAGCGACTGTTGCAAATAATACTGCGCGGTTACGTAGTCGCCCTGTACTTTGTAGATTTGTGACAAATTGTTCAGTACTGCTGACTCACCTACCTTTTCACCAATTTCCTGTTGTATCTCCAGCGACTGTTGCAAATAGTCCAGCGCGGTGGCGTAGTCACCTTTTACATGGGCAGTTGTCGCCAAATTATTCAGCGTCACCGCCTCACCCGCTTTGTCTCCAATTTCCCAACTAATCGCCAGAGACTTCTGAAAATAGTCCAGCGCAGTGTCATAGTCGCCACATGCATAATAGATTGACGACAGATTATTCAGCTCCGTACCTTCACCTTCCTTGTTGCCCACTTCCTGACAAATCAAAAGGGATTGCTGCAACAAAGGCTGAAGCACTGCCCACTGCGCGGCCAAATGCAAGTATCCCCGATACTTCCCTACCCAATACGGCACTTCCACCTGCGCCACTTGCGCCAAGTGATACGAACCTTCAGTTAAAGCCGTTATATGGGCAGAGGTAAAATCCCGCGCTGATTCAATATCTTGCAACTGACCATCATAATAATCAAACAAGTGGCGATGAATTTCTGCAAACAATACCGCTTCTTTTTCGCGTAGTTGGCTGTGCACATATTCGCGCAGCACGGCGTGTAGGTAGTATCGCCCATTGCTTTGCGTCCAAAAGGAATAGCGGGTCAAATCGCTGAAACGCACACTGGCTCGACCGCCTAAAAATTTCTCGCATAAATCTAAAAACAGCGGCTCATCCAACCATTGCGGTTGGGCGGCAATTTCTAAAGCGCGGCGTAGGGTGTCGGGCAAGTGGCTGACAAAGCGGTCGAGGATTTCCTGTTTTTGACCACCAAAATCCTCGGCTTGTGGGATTTTGGCTTGATTTTTAAGCGTTGCGTATTGCTCAACTTGTAATTCCAAATAAAACGGAATGCCTTGCGCACCTTGGACGATACGGGCGCGAATATCAGCTTCTGGAATCGGCACGGCTTGCAAAAAGGCTTGCGCGTCGGCATCGGGCAAATTATCTAGGGGAAATGGCTGAATAATTTCGCCCCATTCTGATTTATCCCAAACCAAGGTTTCCCGCCCCAAAATAACGTGTAGCACAGCGGGCGTTTCGGCGATGAGTGTTTGTACCCAAGCATCGACATTGCCGTCGGCTTTGTTGGGCTGTAATTCCCACAAGGCTTCGTAGGTGTCGTAAAGCAACGCCACACGGCGATCTGTGGCATCTGGGTTTTGCAACCAGTCGTCAATATCCGCACCGAAATACTTGGGCAGCTCATTTTCCAGTTGCAGTTCGGTGAGATTTTCAATACTTTGCAATAGGTGATTGCCACAACGTTCACGCCAATGGTACAAATAAAGTTGCTCTTCGGCTTTGTACGCACCTTTAATCAACGCGTCTAAAAAAGATATGCCACTTAATGCGCCAATGACCGCGCTGGCACTTTGCAATAAATCATGCGGTTGTCGAAACAATTCTGGATGGTGGTGTTTTAAATCTCGCCCCGCTTGGTTCAGCGCAAAATAACGCGCAAAGGCAATATCAAACGCGGGAAAGCGGATATGTCCTGTTTCAGCCAACTGCATCCGCAGTGCCAATAGCGCGGCAGTGGAGCTGCGTTGTGAACTGTTTTGGAAATTGACTTTTGCCCATGCCAAAATCGGCGTTTCGAGTTCAAACGTTTTTAGATGCTTTTCAAACTCCCCGCACAAAGCGGATTTCCCCAGCCCACCGATGCCCGAAAAATTTAACACACGGTATTCTTCACGCGCTTGTGGCGCAGCCAGTTGATCCTGAAACAACGCCCGCGCTTCGTCACGATCCGTGAAAATGCGATTGATGCGAAAAGCATCAGGGCGATGAGAAGGTTGGGGCATGGGAAGATTCAAACGATCAATGAAAAGGGGGACATTGTAGAGGAATTACTGCATCCAATACCGCCGATGCGCCTGACGATGGCGTTCCAAACTCAGCCCTTGCGCATTCATATTCACCAAAATCGCGCCGTCTTCATCGGAACGCAGCAATTCTGCACCTGCATCGCTGTAGCGTTGGGTGATTTCGGGGCGGGGGTGTCCGAAGCGATTGCGATAGCCCACGGTAAACACGGCGTATTCAGGCAATACCGCTGCCACGAATTCATCGCTGGAAGAGCTTTTGCTGCCGTGATGCGGCACGACCAATAAATTCGCCGCCAATTCTGCGCGATGCTGATTGAGCAATCTGGCTTCCGCCAGCTTTTCAATATCGCCTACCAATAAGATGTGCTGCTGACCGATGCTGATGCGCAACACACAGCTTTGATCGTTGTCGTGGACTTTGTCGGATGGACTCGCGTCAGGATGCAGAAAGGTGAAATGTACGCCATCCCAATCCCACGCTTGCCCATCTATACAACGTGTGCCTGTGCGATTAAAGTCAGCTTGCAGCACGTCATCTGGCATCGAGCTGCGTATCCAACCGACGGGCATGGCTTGCAACACAGAATCTGCGCCGCCCGTGTGGTCGTTGTCATCGTGACTCAGCACCAAGGTGTCGAGTTCAGCAATGCCCATCGCACGCAAATTGGGCACAATCACACGATTGCCACTGTCCGCATCCCCGCTAAAGTCCGCGCCTGTATCGTATAGCAAAGCATGTTGTTGGGTTTGCACCGCCACCGACAAGCCTTGACCCACATCAAAAATCACGATCCGCGCATGACCCGCGTCAGGTGGTTCGGGGGCATTCAGAAACATCGGCATGAGCCAGATGATCCCCAACCAACGGGCAGGAAAGCCGCGTGGCAGCAAGATCCACACCACGCCTATCATGCCGACCACAATCGTCCATGCGGGTGGGGCATGTTGTGTCCACACGGCTTGTGGCAGACTGTTGAGACTATCCAGCCCGACCATGACGATGTCCATGGCGATATGCGCTAACCACAGCGGCACATCCCACGGTAACGCGGCACCCAGCAACGTCAGCGGGACGACGATGAAACTGACCAAAGGAATGGCGAAGGCGTTGGCAATCGGCGACACGATGGAAATTTGTTGGAACATCGCCAACAACAAGGGGATTAAACCAATGGTCATCGCCCATTGCACCGTCAGGTATTCACGCAACACTCGATGAAACGTGTTCATCCGTCGATTCCAAATGCTATCTGCTTCTTCGTTCGCCAAATCATAGTAAGAAGGAGAAGCTCTGAGCGCATCCCCCTGTTGCAGCCCAGATCGGGAATCAATGCGATAGGCCGTCACATAGAGAATCAACCCTACCGCACTGAACGACAACCAGAAACCAGGTGATGACACCGCCCACGGGTCTGGAATCAGCACACCCAACAGCGCGATACTGAGAATTTGCGCCAAGGAAAACTGCCGATTCAACCACAATGCCACCGCAACCGCGCCGACCATATACACCGTGCGCTGCGCGGGTACCCCATAACCCGCCAAGAGCGAATAGCTTAGTGCCACTAGTAATGCAACCAATGCAGCTGCCTTTCGTGCGGGGATAAGCAAAGTCAGTCGTGTGCTACGCCGCCACATCGCATAAGTCAGCGCGAAGGCTAAACTTGCCAGCATGGTGATGTGCAGGCCCGAAATACTCATCAGATGATTCACGCCCGTGCGCGTGAACACCTGCCATTGTGCGGACGGAATTGCGCTTTGTTCGCCAATCGCCAAAGCAATCAACACCCCCGCATAGGGCGCGTTGCCTAAAGTCGTTTGAAATTTTTCAAGTATGGCGGCTCGCCACGATAGCAAACGGTAGTTCCATCCCGCAGCCAGTGCATCCGCACGAATGTTGAGACCCTTGTTGTAAACATAACCCACCGCCCGCACTTGGTTTTCCAACGCCCAGCGTTCAAAATCAAAGCCATAAGGATTGCTACTACCGTGCGGACGCTTTAAGCGCACGGTTAATTGCCAACGCTCTCCTGCCCTAAACGGCGGTAATGGATTATTGGCATCTTGATAAGTAGAGAGGTAAAGATAAGGCGGCACGTGCACATGGGGCGTAATCGTATGTTCGACATCGAACATCAATCCTTGGCCACGATCATGCACACGTGGCAAATTTGAGACGACACCCACGATTTCGATTTCTTTACCTTGCCACGCCTCAGGTAAAGACACATTGATCCGCTGCGTCGCCTGCCACGCCGCATGATAAAAACCCAATCCTGTAGAAAACAGCAAGAACAGCAACACAGAAAGTCCGCGCACGAGCGTATGCGGCATAGACACCTGTTTCAGCCAGAATACCAACGGGAAAGCCAGCAAACTCCACGCCCAAGCAAAATCAGGCAAATCCGCCTGCTGCTGTAAGCACCAGATGCCTAAGGTAAAAAATAGGGTGAAAAGTACCATGTTAAAGATCCCTCTCCCCCAGCCCCTATACCGTAAACGGGCGAGGGGAGTTAAGGCGGCATTGATTAAATCTTCCGTTCGAGGTGAGCTTGTCGAACCATGAATGGAAGATTTAATGAAATCAATTAATTAAATCCGCTCACCCTTCGACCGTTAGACAAGCTCACGGCTCAGGGCGAACGGATTTAATCAGCGTTTCCCTAAGACGAATGACTGTCGGAGCGACCAATAAGTCGCGTGTTACGGTATTGCCACCGCTTTCAACAATGCTTTGGTCAGGCTTTCCGTGCTTTGTTTTGCCTGATCGCCGACAGGTTGTAAACGATGGCTGACCACGCCAGGCAAAACCGCTTGCACATCTTCAGGCAAAACCGATTCGCGCCCATGCAATAAAGCCCATGCACGCGCCGCTGAAAGCAACGCTAATCCTGCACGGGGCGACAAACCGTGCACATAATGCGGCGATTCGCGGGTGTATTTGAGTATCGCTTGCACATAATCTAACAAGGCTGGCGACACAAAAATTTTTCTCACTTCCAATTGCAACTTCATCAATTGCGCACGGGTAATTTGCGGCTGCAATTGCGATATCAGCTCACGTCTATCGACACCTGACAACAAGCCGCGCTCCGCCTGAGGGTCGGGATAGCCCATTTGAATACGCAGTAAAAATCGGTCTAACTGTGATTCTGGCAAGGGAAACGTACCAATTTGATGGGTGGGATTTTGCGTGGCAATCACGAAAAAAGGCACGGGCAGCGGGCGCGTCGTCCCTTCAATGGTCACTTGCTGCTCTTCCATCGCTTCCAGCAAAGCACTTTGCGCCTTGGGCGTGGCGCGATTCACTTCATCTGCCAACAACATTTGGGTAAACACGGGCCCAGGATGAAACTTAAAGGTACTGCTTTCGCGCTGATACACCGACACACCCAAAATATCGGCGGGCAATAAGTCGCTGGTAAATTGCACCCGCTGAAATTCCAAGCCTAGTGTGCGCGCCAAGACATGTGCCAATGTCGTTTTACCTACCCCAGGCAAATCTTCAATCAGCAAATGCCCGCGCGCCAAGAGACAAGCGAGGGCTAAACGAATTTGTTGGGGTTTACCGAAAATAATGCTCTCGGTTTGGTGTATGACGTTCTGCAAAATGGGATTCATAGCGATAAATAGGAAGAAGGCGCAAAGGACGCGCCACGATACCAGATTTAGGCGGAATGTGTTTATCCCAGAGCAATAATCAGGCGGTACGGGTCACAGAATAACAAAAGGGAGGTAATCGCCTCCCTTTGTGTAATAACCTTAGAACCTGTTTACGATCTGTCGCGAGAGATCCTCAGCGGGGCGAAGAAGCAGCGCAGAAACCGCAGGTTACTTGTGTAAATGAGGATTTCGAGCAGCGCATGAGCCTCGATCACGGCCTCACAGTAAAATCAGAAACAGGTTCTTAACGACCTCGTCGTCCACGATAAATATAGACCGACTTCCCATCATAAACACCGAAGGTGGCCGTTCCTGCCGTCACTGGCAAATACGCGGGAACAGCATTCGGCACAATATTCACTTTACCTACACCCCCTGTTGGCACAGCTAAGCCTATCTGCATCACGCCATTGGACAACAAACCTGATATTGGTGAAAAGGTCGGTATCGTCGTACCCGTCGCCCCCACTAAATAGGAAGTAGGAAATGGCGATCCCATGATCGGACTGACATTATCGGTTGAACTCGTCACCCAACTGCTCATCGAACTGAAATACTGCGCGGTTGCCGTCACTGTCAACGGCAACAATTCCGAGCCATAGACATTGTTGAGCATGACTCTACCACTCACAACTTTTAGCCCCCCCTCGACTGAAGTAGCGGGAGAAGCCCCTCGACGCGATGAAACATTGTCCGCATCCATCGCACGAACATAAATATCGGTTGGCGGAGTCAGCATGGCTGAAAAACCATACGTGGGTGTCAGCGTGGTTGCGAAACCTGCTACGAAACCCGATGTGATCTGATTGTTTGAGAAAGCCCCCCCCGATGGATTTTGAGTGATACTGCTGCCTAACGCATCCCAAGCTTGCAAGGTGACGGATTTGGCAAGCCCCGTTGCATCCGCATAGTTGACTGTAATGCCATCATTTCTATTTTTCGCCGTCACATAAACGTTAAACGCCTGCCCTGAGTACGCCAGTCCACCCGAAGGGCAGATCAAACCCGATGGGCATGTCATCGGCGCAATGACCGCCGTATCGAAATGATCGGGATAGAAACGACCTACATTATTGCTGATCGTTCCCACTATATCCCCTATCCCTAAGTAGTCACCATCGAGCACACTCGGTGTCAGGGTGATGATCCCCACCTCGTTCCAAGTAAAAGTACCTGTTGCCACGCCCGATGTGAATGCACCAATAGCACCGTTCATCGCGGGAATCGGCACCATGCTCGCGATCGCATTATTCGGTGTCAGTTTCACCCCTTCTGCGACCGTTTCATTTCCGTAATTGGGGGTGGCATTGCCTAACGCACTCGTCGAAGTAACCGTCACACTAAATGGCGCGCCAGCGGGAATAAATGTTCCCCCCGCAGCATTGGCAGCAACTGGGTTGTCACCCGCAGTCGGCATAGCCAGTGCGGCTGCACCACAATTAGCCGAATTAGCGGTCGTGCATCGGATAGCGGATAACACAAAACTAGCAGGCTTCACAACAAAAGTTGTACTTTGCCCCATCTGCGTGGTCGATGCACTATTGCGCATATACAGATTGACCACGCCCACATCGTCGTAGTTAAAACTAAACGGCCCAACACTCGGTGTCCCTGCTGGAAAGATTAACGCGCGCGCGGCCGACCAAGCTGTCGGAATTGCACCATTCCCCGTGCAAAGTGGCAATGTGGTTGTGATCGTCGTGTCATAAAAAGTTGCCTGCACGCCCGCATTACTAATTGGATTGACGCATGACAACGCGAACTGCATCGTGACCGTATTGTTCAACTCAATAGGAACATTGGACGAATTCACCGCTGCAATATACACATTACCCAATGGACTGCCCGCTGTTTGCGGCGACCAGTTAATCGGCGCACATTGCGAGCCAACCCCCACTGCCACGCCACTTAAGGTGCAAGGTTGATTTACGAACATATAGCCAGGTACGATAATGGTGTCGGTTTTTGTCGCTGTGTTATTCGCCAGCGAAATATCATTCGCTTGCCCGCCCACATAAGCTGAGTTGGTAATCGCACCTGCCGTCGCCGTCGCATCGACCGTAGCAGTCAGTGTCAAGGCGGTGGATGTGCCCGCCGCCAGCCCACCTGTCTGCGAGCAACTGACCACTTGCCCCGTCGCCCCACATGTCCAACCTGCGCTGCCCCCTGCGTAGGTCAATCCAGTAGGCAGCGTATCGGTAATGGTGATCGGTCCAGGATCGGCATTGAAACCCAAATTAGAAACCGTCATCAAATAATGGACATATTGTCCAGGCGAGAAGGTGCCACTGCTGGTCATACTCAATCCCAGATCAGTCGCACCTACGGTTGCACCAACACATACATCATCCACGTGCCAATAATCTTGGTCGTATATCCCCGAACCAGATAACATGGAAATACGCAGTTTGAAATTCGCATGTTTAGCGGCTGCGGGCAACGTAAAGCGATTAGTCGTCGGGGTCAGCGTCGCTGAAAATATCTGTCCCTGTGTCCCCGCGCCAGGAAAAGTGGTGCCAAGCTGCACCCATGCTCCCAAATTATTGAGATACTCAAATTTCAATCCCTTGGCGACTGTTTCAGGCCAATCACTACCCGTCAAATTGGGAACGGTAGTCGTTGCACCCGTGCCACGTTGAACCCAGAAGGTTATCAAATCATTTCCTGAATTCGTTGAAAGATCGGTTGTTTTGGTCGCTGCACTGACGGTATTCCAGCGCAAATCCATATTGTGCAAGCCATTGGCGAAAAAGGTTGAACCTATGCGCACATCTCCCACCCCCAGGACATCCCAGCGCGACAAATCGCCTTCAAAAGTATCGCAGAATGGACCTGAAAACGTCACAGCGGGTACTTCAACCAATACTACGTTATCAAAATGCCAATAATCGTAACCGACTACACCTGCGGCTCCCCCATTACCACCACTACCACTGCCATTTGGTTGGGAAAAACGCAGCTTGAAACCGCTCCATAACGCATCGCTAGGTAAAATGACAGAAGGGGTAAAAGTCTCCCCAGGCGTGGCATCTGTCGGGAACTGTTCCATCACCGTCCATACATTTGCACTGTTCAGGTACTGCACTTGAAATTCTTCGCCAGAAGTCGAAGTGTAGGGTGCGAGCACTGCATTGCAACCCGCTTGGTTGTTGCCTGGCCATTCACTAAAACAATCTGAACCGCGCCGCAACCAAAAACTCAACTTCGCACCTGTTTTGCCCGCCAAGTTGATGACGGGGCTGGTAACGGTGACGCTAGACCAGCGGGTATATGCCGCGCGGGTGGCATTGGCACGAGGACTGGCGGGCGTACTATATGGGGGAATATCCGAATCTATCCCCGCGCACCCTGCATTCGTTCCCGCCGTGCCATTACATGTTGCAGTCAGTGCGGCTCCATTTAATCCTGCAACCGTCCACGCGCCATAATTAGGCGCACTCCCTACTACTGTAGCTGTGTTACTACCGCCCACAAAGACACTGCGCTCAAAGTCATCACAAAACAACATTCCTGCCGTACACACAGGCACCATTAAAGTATAAGCCTGCCCTGTGAAATCACCATTGATCGTCCCTGCGCCGCCCAACGGGATGCCAGTGGCATTGACTATCGTGTCGTTATCAACCAGCTTCAACGTCAAGGTACCAATCGTCCCCGTCCCCGTATTGGCGGTCACGGTATAAGTTGTGCCACTACCCGTGACGGAGGAAATACTCGCAGCTGTGACCCCACCTGCCGACATCAAAGCAAAGTCACTTGCATCCACACCCGTCACGGAGGCACTAAAAACCACTGTCCAACTAACGGAAGTATTGGCTGAGCTTGGATTGGTGCTATTGGTATTGATAGACGTAACGGTGGGTGCTAGCACATAAGTAATCGTCACCTTCCCTGCCGCGCCAGCACCACCGCTGCGGTTTGTTTTATTCGCAGATACAAAGCCACCGCTCCCGCCGCCGCCAGATGTCACACCTGGTAGTCCATTACCTGAGGCAGTTAATCCAGCCCCGCCATCACCCCCACCTATCGCCGCACCCAGTCCTGCTGAATTTCCTACCGCAGCCCCCCCATTGCCTGTACTTCCAGCTCCACCGCCCCCTGCACCACCTATAGAAGTATTCCCGCCTGGAGAACCGCTTCCGCCCGCATACACAACAGTACCCACCCCACCCGCAACCGAACCCGTTCCAGCCCCGCCCCCTAACTCGTAAGAAACTCCAGCTGCCCCACCTTTAGCAACCACCAGCGTGGCAAATGAGGAGTCAGAGCCTGATGTTCCGCTACCCGTACTCCCTGCGCCACCTCCCCCGACTGTGACGACATAAGCTGTCCCTGGTACAACGGACACTACTTTACTGGCGTACTGGCCGCCAGCCCCCCCTCCTCCCGTAAAGGTACCATTATTCGTTGTCGCACCACCGCCCGCACCGCCTCCACCCCATGCCTCAACGGTAACAGAAGTAACGCCAGCGGGAGCTGTCCAGCTTCCCGATGCTAACAAGGTGTCCGTCACGGCTCCCGCAATGCTTGCCTGTAAAACCAGCATGAGCAAAAGTGCTTTAATCGTATTTTTCATGTTCCTCTCCTGCTTCCATCAATTCAACTTTTGCTTGCTTTCACCTATTGTGATAATAGGCACAGTCTTTAAATCTGACAATTTTAAAACGACGCACAACAGTCATCTCACCAATTTTGCCGTGGCTATTTGCTCCACATAATTCACATCGCCAGCAACGCCTACTGTTTGCGCGACGGAAGAAATGTTATACACCCATATCATTGATGCCCCTTCAACAGCAGATGTCGTTCTGCAATTGACCGTCACGCTAAACGGCGCAAGATTACCGCCCAATGCAGTCGCGGTATTTGGTACAAAAGAAGTTGCGCAGAGCGTTGCGATAGGTGAGCTAATAGGACTGTTCGCCACTTGAAAAGCCGCCCATTCCAATCCAGCCAACGCTGCTTGATAAGCACGCGCACCCATCACGTCCATGGTCTGACTTTGGTTTTGCGTCGTTGACAATGTGACGGCAAAAACACCGAGTGCGGCGATCACCACCAGCAAAAAAATGGCCGAAATGAGACTAAAGCCGCGCTGTAAAGTTGATGTCATGGCACGTTACTCACATGAATTTCGTTGTAAAGACTCACGGTTTCGCCCCCGCTGGTGAGGGTCAGCCGCACCCCCAACAATCCCAGCCGTTGATTTTCAATTGAATAATCGATGACGCAACCGCTCACATGATCCGCCAATCGTGCACTCGCCCCCACAAATCCAGTTGGCGCAATCTGGTTCGGATTAAAGCCATAGCCCCAATGCCGCACCAGCTTCGCCTGCCCGTTGCCATGGGCATCTAATGTCCCTAGTGTGCCTTCACACGAATAAGTAACTGCTTGCTGCGTACCATCTACCACATCAAAACGCTGTGAATCGAGTTTCGCAAACGCAGGAAATTGTGTCGCCGTAAACGATACCGAACTGACGCTTGAAGCACTGACTTCGCGCCGCACGCCAGACGAAGTGATGTCATAAGGTGGGTTACCATCGGACTGCGTACTCCCCACGACAATTACATCACTCACGGCGAAGGCAATGGGCGGACCAATGATCTCAACACTACTGTCGGCAAGCGTAAAGTCCAGTATATCCCCTACACCCGTGGCGGAATCCGCTAACGCGCGATAACGACCACCGTCTTTGGTGGGTAAAAATTCCACGCACGGCGTAGCACCACAACCGAGGACACGCACGCTATTGGGTACCGCCGTGCTAATGTCGCTGGACAAGCGATAGAGTGCTGTATCCGCAATATCAGTCAGTTCCGCACGACGCGATATATCTTGGTATTGCTGAATAGGGGCTTTGAGAAACATGGCAACCATGCCGCCGATAATGCCCGTAATAACAATCACCATCACCATCTCGACCAAGGTAAAACCCGATTGAGATGGTGAACCTCTACGCTTTAACGAATAGCTTGTCATTTGTAATTAGTCCTGTACCCCGTTGCCGTCACAGTCAAACCTTGCGGCGCGGTCACGGTCACATCAATTTGCACAGCACTACCTGCGGCAATACCGTTCCAAACCCCTTGCGGTACAACTGCGACGGTAGCGTTGTAATTGGGTAATACTGCTGAGGCAGATGTGGGGTCATTCAAGGAAAAAATACCAGAAGTGCTAAATCCGTTGTAATCACTGATGATGTGATAACCAGAAGCGCGATTCGCCTGTGTGACAGCCACATTTACAGCACCCGATGCGGGCGAGAAATCTTGCAATTCAATTTCTTCTAACAAGGAATACGCGGCAGTAATAGCCTGTTTGCGCAATAGGGGATCGGCACTGCCACGGGTCGTTTGGTTCATCACCAACAATATACCCGCCAGCGCGACACTGACGATCACGATAAACATGATCAATTCGACCAAACTCACGCCATGTTGATTTTTGCGCTGATTAAGGATGTACATAACCTGTCTCCGCTTCAACCACAATAGTCGTGGTCATGCCGCCCCCTGTCACCGCGATGCTCTGAGCAGCACTAGGTCGCCCGATTGCATCAAAGGTAAAACTGGCATTCGCGACGACAATACCACTGGGAGCAGTGATCTCGTACTTTGCGCCACCACTTAAAGACGGCACATTGGCACTACAAGGGCTTAACCCGACAGGCGCAAGCGTAAGTCCAAGCGTATTGTTGCCCGTAATATTGACACAAACGGTATGGTGCTGCGCAATGGCGATCTTTTGCGCGTAACGCAAGGAAGCCTGAACTTGATCGGAAAATCCGCGTGATTGGAAAACACTGCTGCCCAAAAAACGCGGTGCGGCATAGGCTGCCAACACACCAACGATCACCATCGTCATAATTAACTCGACTAAGGTAAAGCCTCGGTTCCTATGTGATAATCGAGCCATTAAAACGACATTGTCTGAAAGCTCCGTGACACATAACTTGCGTGAGCCCTCGCTAGCACACTGCTTCAGTGCCTGTTGGTTCGTGATAATTTGGCTTGTGGTGAGATGCATTTCAAAAGCCTTCAAAACAGAATTTATCTAGTCTTGGTAGTGTAGCAAAATCCCTCTATCGCAGGCGATAAAATATAGTGTGACCGAATTCCACTCAATTCAGCACAAAATTACACTGCCCGAGTACGCTAGAATACGCCATGCGAAAATTCTTCCAGCGGCACTTACCCGATTCTGCACGTGTACAGCAACGCTTCCCACCTTGGTTGCGCGGTTTTCATCACCCGAATTTGTGGCATCTCCATCGACGCTCAGTCGCTGGGGGCGTGGCAGTTGGATTATTTTGTGGCTTGATACCAGGTCCGTTGCAAATGATAGGGGCGGCAGGCGGGGCAGTATTATGCCGCGTAAATATCGCCGTCGCCGTATTGAGTACGCTTTATACCAATCCCGTGACCATTGTACCGCTGTACTGGGTCGCCTATCAAATCGGCGCGTGGCTGACGGGTGCACCACCCCTACCCCATTTGTCCGACTCGGCACTACCTGAGTTACACTGGCATAGCTGGATGACCGAACTCGCGCGATGGCTAGGGCAATTAGGCAAACCTTTGTTTATCGGTCTGCCCTTGCTGGGAATAAGTTTGGCGATACTGGGCTATGTGATCGTGCGACTCTTCTGGCGCATCGGCGTGATCTGGCAATGGCGCAAGCGAAAATTGCGACGCGGGACGACCTGATGGCGCGTGCTATGGAAACGCTGATTAAATCCGTTCGCACTGAGCCGTGAGCTTGTCGAACGGTCGAAGGCTGGGCGGATTTAACACACTGATTTTTAAATCTTCCGTTCATGGTTCGACAGGCTATCCACGAACGGAAGATTTAATCAGCGTCTCGCTATCTTTACCGAATTACCTCTCGCCCTATTTAATCTACAAGTTACGTGAACGTACTTTATGCTAGAATGCGCCCCCTTTTCATCTAGCAAGGCTGTTTCCATGTCCCGCCAACAACTTCGTAATATCGCCATCATCGCCCACGTTGACCATGGCAAGACCACACTGGTCGATAAACTGCTCAGTCAAGCAGGTACTTTTTCCGCACGTCAACAAGTCGCTGAACGCGTCATGGATAACAACGATCTGGAAAAAGAGCGTGGTATTACCATTTTGGCGAAAAACTGCGCCGTGTTTTATCAAGACACCCACATCAACATCGTCGACACCCCAGGCCATGCCGACTTCGGCGGCGAAGTAGAACGCGTGTTGGGCATGGTTGACGGCGTATTGCTGTTGGTCGATGCCGTAGAAGGTCCGATGCCACAAACGCGCTTTGTCACGAAAAAGGCCTTGGCATTAGGTTTGCGCCCTATCGTGGTGATTAACAAAGTCGATCGCCCTGGCGCACGTCCTGATTGGGTGATTAACCAAACTTTTGATTTGTTTGATAAATTGGGTGCAACCGACGATCAACTGGATTTCCCTGTGGTCTATGCTTCTGCATTGAATGGCTACGCCATGTTGGATTTGGAAAAACCTAGCACCAATATGCTGCCTTTGTTGGATGCGGTGTTGCAACATGTTCCAGCACCTGATGCCGATGTCGAAGCCCCTTTGCAATTACAAATTTCCGCGCTGGATTATTCCAACTTCGTCGGTCGTATCGGCGTAGGTCGTATCCGTCGTGGCACGATCAAGCCAGGCCAAGAAGTGATGGTAATGAATGGCGACAAAGCACCTAAACGTGCGCGCATCAATCAGGTCATGGGTTTCCGTGGCATTGAGCGCGTTTTGCTGGAAGAAGCCAGCGCGGGCGACATCATTTTGATTAACGGGATTGAAGAAATCGGTATTGGCGTGACTATCGCCGACTTCAACAAACCTGAAGCCTTGCCTATGCCTAAAGTCGATGAACCGACTTTGACCATGAACTTGATGGTCAATACCTCACCTTTGTGCGGTCAAGAAGGCAAATTTATCACTAGCCGCCAAATCCGCGACCGTTTGAACAAAGAATTACTGGTCAACGTGGCGTTGCGTGTGGAAGACACCGACAACACCGACGTGTTCTTGTTGTCGGGTCGTGGCGAATTGCATCTGACGATTTTGTTGGAAACCATGCGCCGCGAAGGTTTCGAGATGGGCGTGGGCAAACCGCGTGTGGTGTATCGCGAAATCAACGGCGCAAAATGCGAACCGTTTGAAATGTTGACCGTTGATGTGGAAGACACCAACCAAGGCGCGGTGATGGAAGAATTGGGTCGTCGTCGTGGCGATTTGCAAGATATGCAGCCTGATGGTCATGGTCGCGTGCGTTTGGAATACTTGATTCCTGCGCGTGGTTTGATTGGTTTCCAATCTGAATTTATGACTCTGACACGCGGCACAGGCATCATGGCGCACGTGTTTGATGACTACGGTCCTGTCAAAGCCGACATGCCTAGCCGTCGCAATGGGGTGTTGATTTCATCCGAACCAGGTGAAGCCGTGGCTTACGCCTTGTGGAAATTGGAAGATCGTGGTCGCATGATCGTTGTTCCAGGCGACAAATTGTACGAAGGCATGATTATCGGCATACACAGCCGTGACAACGATTTGATCGTCAACCCCATCAAGGGCAAACAACTGACCAACGTGCGCGCATCGGGAACCGATGAAGCCGTGCGTTTGACTCCACCTGTCCGCCTGACACTGGAATCCGCTGTCGAATTTATTGACGATGATGAATTGGTTGAAATCACCCCACTATCCATTCGCGTACGCAAACGCTTCCTGACCGAAAACGAACGCAAACGCGTGGGACGTAGCATGTAATCGTCACACTGGTTTCACCCCCAAAAAGACAGCTAGATGCTGTCTTTTTGGTTTTTAACGGGGTATTTGTCCACAGCGTTCGGTCACCGCCATCACTGTGCGGTCGGGGGCAACCGTATGATGAAAAAACACCAACATTTTGATCCAGTTTGTCTATGATTTTTCAGCCCGCCGACTATAATGCTGCGCCAGCAGGCGATCACGTACCGTTTCCAGCAGCCAGCAATTCTCATTTTGACTAAACAGAAGGCTTTTGTGGGTACGAATTTATTCGTACATCGCCTGAAAGGGCGAAGAATGAGGGATAAATTGGTCGATTTTCACCTTGTTCTCGCGCAATGGTACGAATAAATTCGTACCCACGGTCAAAATGAGAATTGCTGTCCAGAAGCATGGGTGCGTGGGGTGCTGAGTTAGCAGGAGAGGGCGACATGTTTCAATTTCGATGTATTTTTAAATCATAGGGTTACGGTATGACAGGACATCTTAAACAGAACACGCCACTTACTTATACAGAAGAAGTTCTGTTTGTTTTACGTTAGGCACGCCCGCAATCCATCAGGCGATTAAATAATTTTTGAGCTAAGAAAATGTCAACATCCTCTAACGCTTTCACCCTAAAGATAAAACAAGAGCACATTATTCCGTTCAGACAACTTTCGCGAGATGACAAAGAATATGGAGAGTTATTTAAAGGCTATGGAGACGATGATTATTATCTTCACAGTTCTCCAGACTACTATATTCAAATTATTATCCATGATTTTTGTCGGGCGCATGAACTTGTGGGGCTTGAATATATTAACGAGCCCTATGTCATTTTAGATTCAGAATCAATTAGAAAGGCCATATATGCTTTATCGTATATGTTGAATTTCTTTGAAAGTAAACCCGAGGAAACTGCCGAGTTCTTGAATGGAAATTGGTTCAGCAAGGAAATTTCCAAAATTATGGGGCTTAATCTGGATGAACTATATCAATGGGACCGTGATGAAGGGAGCTTCTATGAGCTTGTTGCATATATAAGAAACCAACTTAATCTACTTGAAAGTGCGTTGACAACGAATTGTTTCATCCTTTCGATACTACATGATTGTGATAATGACTGGGTAGACTGGATAAATAAACGTCAGGCACCAAAGAAACCGTATTCAAAAGAACTTTTGAATGAAGTTGAAAGAATTTTGGAGCAAGGTATTAATTACGATGCAGTGCCATTTCAGTGTCCTAAACCTGACTCCATGACGTTTGGAGCTGCGAGAGAATGGTATCTCAAAATGGTGAGCACGCTACCTGATTTGGTTAAAGATATAACTGATTATCAAAAGAAAATTGTTGCTGAACTGGAAATGAAAAATACAATGCGGAAAGCTGCAATTATTTCGTTATACGACCCACACTTGGCTCCAGCATTTTTCACATCATTCCAATTGCCTTCAATTGATGACTTGCTGCTAGAACAGGCACCTCGTAAAAACAAGGGGATAGAATAGATATGACATCACTAGAGCAAAATAGGTGTCAGGTCTGAATGGCACTTACTTAAGCCAAATCATCGGCAAACTCCCTCCCCTTCAAGGGGAGGGTTGGGGTGGGGATGGGGTGTGTGCAGAGAACGAACCCATCCCCATCCTAGCCTTCCCCTTGAAGGGGAAGGAACGGTAGTTCAGCCCGCTTTTAGAGGATGGTGAAAAAATGTTAATCCGTGCCGCATCGGGGGTTTTGAGCTTAAGTAAGTGCCATTCGGGGCAGGTCTCACATTCCAACATTTTCTGTTAAAAATCTAGGGGCAGCGCGTAAGGTGAATTCGCCGCAAGGCAATACACCGTTTTGCATCTCTAACGGTGGGTTGCAGTGCCCCCAAGTTTGAACCGTGCGCATGGCACACGCTACGCTTTTACCTTTCTCCCCTGCGCCCACGCAAACAACACGGGAATCACCAATAAAGTCAAAATCGCGGAGGAAATCATGCCGCCGACCATGGGGGCGGCGATGCGGCGCATGACTTCGGAGCCTGTGCCGTGACTCCATAAAATCGGTAGCAGCCCTGCCATGATGGCGACCACGGTCATCATTTTGGGGCGGACGCGTTCGACTGCGCCGCTGAAAATGGCGGTGTAGAGGTCGGCGCGGGTGGGGGTTCGACCTTCGATGCGGCATTTTTCCTGTTGTGCGTCCCATGCGTGGTTGAGGTAAATCAGCATAATCACGCCCGTTTCGGCCGCCACGCCTGCTAGTGCAATAAAGCCGACGGCAACCGCCACCGACAGGTTATAACCCAAGCCCCACATCAGCCACACCCCGCCGACCAGCGCGAACGGCACGGACAGCATGACGATAAGACTATCCCCGACGCGGCGGAAATTGAGATACAGCAGCAGGGAAATTATCAATAAAGTCAAAGGAATGACGATTTTCATGCGGGCGGCGGCGCGTTCCATGTATTCAAATTGCCCGCTCCACGTGGCGTAATAGCCTGCGGGGAATTTGACTTGTTCGGCGACGGCTTTGCGAGCATCGGCGATGTACGAACCGAGGTCGCGCCCGCGCACATCGACGTAAATGTACGCGGACAGCAGGGCATTTTCGGTGCGGATGGCGGGCGCGCCCTTGCTGATGCTGATGGTGGCGAGTTGCCCTAAGGGAATCATCGCGCCGTCGGGGGTGGTCACCAAGACTTCGCGGGCGATGTCTTGCGGGGTACTGCGCAGGGCGCGGGGGTAGCGCACGTTGACCCCGAAGCGTTCCAATCCTTCCACCGTGGTCGTCACATTTTCGCCGCCCAAAGCGGTGGCAATCACGTCTTGAATGTCGCCGACGCTCAACCCATAGCGCGCCAAGGCGAGGCGGTCGGGTTCGATATTCAGATACAGCCCACCCGACACGCGCTCGGCAAACGCGCTGCTCGTCCCTGGCACGGCGCGCACCACACGTTCGATTTCTTTGGCGAGGCGTTCCATTTCGTCCAGATTTTTGCCAAACACTTTGATGCCTATCGGCGTGCGGATGCCCGTCGCCAGCATGTCGATGCGCGCTTTAATCGGCATCGTCCACGAGTTCGCCACCCCTGGGATTTGCAGAGTCTTGTCCATTTCGGCGATGAGTTGGTCGATGGTCAAGCCTTTGCGCCATTGCTCTTCGGGCTTTAACACGATGACGGTTTCAAACATTTCCAAGGGTGCGGGGTCAGTGGCAGTTTGCGCCCGCCCCGCCTTGCCCAACACCTGCGCCACTTCGGGGAAGGATTTGATGAGCTTGTTTTGCGTTTGCAACAACTCCGCCGCTTTGGTCACGGACATCGCGGGCAAAGAAGTCGGCATATACAACAATGTGCCTTCGTTCAACGTCGGCATAAATTCACTGCCAAGGTGCGAGGCTGGGTAAAACGTGATTGCCAACACCGCCACGGCAATCGCCAAAGTGGTTTTTTGATAGCGCAGCACGCCGTGGATCAGCGGGCGGTAGCAGAAAATCAAAAATCGATTCAAGGGATTACGCGCTTCGGGCAGGATATTGCCGCGAATAAACAGCAGCATCAGCACAGGCACGAGGGTGACGGACAATATCGCCGCGCCCGCCATGGCGAAAGTTTTGGTGAAGGCTAATGGCGCGAACAAGCGACCTTCTTGCGATTCCAATGTAAACACAGGCAGGAAAGATACCGTGATGATTAACAACGAGAAAAATAGCGATGGGCCGACTTCTTTGCAGGCGGAGAGGATGGCTTGGGCACGAGCAGAGAGCTCACCGTTCGCCTCATTTCGCACGCCATTGCTGTAACTCCCCTCGCCCGCAAGCGGGAGAGGGGTGGGGGGAGAGGGCAACCCCTCCCGTGAATCAGATGCTTGCCCTCTCCCTAACCCTCTCCCACGGGTGGGAGAGGGGACTGAAGCATTGTCATGATCCAACCGTTCCAAATGCTTATGCGCATTTTCGATCATCACAATCGCGGCATCGACCATCGCGCCCATGGCAATCGCAATACCACCTAGGCTCATCATATTGGCGTTCATGCCTAACAAACGCATGGCGATAAAGGCAATGAGTATGCCGACGGGCAGCATGATGATGGCGACCAGCGCGCTGCGGGCGTGCATCAAAAACACAAAACACACCAGCGCGACGATGAGGCTTTCTTCCAACAGCGTGCTTTTGAGCGTGGCAATCGCCCGATGAATCAGCTCGGAACGGTCATAAACCGCTTGAATACTCACTCCATCGGGTAAACCCGCCGCGACTTCTTTCAATTTATTTTTTACATTTTCAATGACTTGCAGCGCATTTTGTCCGTAGCGCGCAATCGCGATACCTGATACCACTTCGCCTTCACCATTCAATTCCGCCATGCCGCGCCGTTCGTCCGCGCCTTTTTCCACGCGAGCGACTTCGCGCAACAACACGGGCGTGCCGTTGGCGGTTTTCAGCACCAAGTTTTCCAAATCCGCGATGCCGCGCAAATAGCCTTTGCCGCGCACCATGTACTCGGTTTCCGCCATTTCCAACACCCGCCCGCCCACGTCGCGATTGGAATCACGGATAATTTGGGAAACTCGACTGAGCGGAATGCCGTAAGCGCGCAGCTTAATCGGGTCAACCGTCACTTGATATTGCGACACAAAACCGCCAATCGAGGCGACTTCCGCCACGCCGCCCGCCTTGGTCAGTTGATAGCGCAAATACCAATCTTGCATCGTGCGCAACTCCGCCAAATTATGCTTGGCACTTTGCAGCACATATTGAAACACCCAACCCACGCCCGTGGCATCGGGACCGAGTTGCGGCGACACGCCTTTAGGCAAGCGACCGCCCAAGCCGTTGAGATATTCCAACACCCTAGAGCGCGCCCAATAAATGTCGGTGTCGTCTTCAAAAATCACATACACAAACGACGCACCAAAGAAAGAAAACCCGCGCACCACCTTGGATTTCGGTACGGACAGCATTGCCGTGGTCAGCGGATAGGTTACTTGATCTTCAACCACTTGCGGGGCTTGACCAGAATACTCCGTATAAACAATCACCTGCACGTCTGACAAATCGGGCAGCGCATCCAACGGCGTTTTGACCACGGCATACACGCCCGCCAAGATGATGAAAAAGGTGAACAGCAACACTAAGAATCGGTTGCGGGCGGACCAGTCGATGAGGTGATTTAGCATAGTTGCCTTGTGAAAATTGACGCAAATTCATTTTCCGTTCGTGGTGAGCTTGTCGAACCATGAGCGGAAAATGAGTGCCGTGCAGTTCGCCCTTCGACAGGCTCAGGGCGAACGGGGAAAAGTCATTGCGATGCAACTGGCGCACTGGCAGCGGTCATGCCGCTTAAGGCTGCGCGTAGATTACTTTCCGCATCAATCAAGAAATTGGCCGAGGTGACGACTTGTTCTCCCTCGCCTATACCTTCCAAAATTTCGACATATTGGTCGCCACGTTGCCCCAATTTAACGGAACGTGGTTCAAAGCGGCCTTGTGCCAGTTGCACTAAAACAACCTGTTTGGTGCCATTGTCGATAATGGCAGAATTAGGCACGGTCAATACTTTTCCGAGCTGTTCACCCTGCAAAATCACACTGGCATACAGGGCAGGTTTCAATCTCCCCTTGGGATTGGCGAGTTCTATCCTGACTTGTACCGTGCGAGTAGCAGGATTGAGCGTGGGATAGAGATAATCCACCTTACCTGTAAAGGTCTCGCCTGGATAGGCTGTAAAGCTGAGTTGTGCTGGCGTGCCCAGTGTAATTTTGCCCACATCTTGTTCGGCGATATCCGCCAATACCCACACCGAGGACAAATCGGCAATTTGGTACAAGGTCTCACCCGCGCCAAATTTCATCCCCTGCACGGCTTTTTTCTCCATCACAATGCCTGTCACAGGGGAGTGAAAAGTTAAAGTGCGCGGGTTATCGCGGGTGACATCGGGCATATCCCAATTTTGTAGCCGCGCCAAACTGGCAGCGGTCAGTTGTTTCATCCCTGCTCGTGCGGCTTCATCAGCATGTTGCATGGCGGCTTCACCTTGTTTGGCTAAGGCATATTCGCGCTGCGCCGACACCAGTTCGGGGCTATACACTTCAAACAAGGCTTGTCCCGCGTTCACGACTTGCCCCGTGGTATTGACATGCAATTTCTCGATCCAACCTTCAAATTTAGGCGCGATGGCGTAGAGGCGACGTTCGTTTGCTTCCACTCGCCCTGTCACACGCAAGGTGCTATCCAATTCGCGCAAAGTTGCCAGCTCAGTCTTGACTCCCAACTTTTGCACTTTCTCAACATTCAGTTGCACCGCGCCATTAGACTCAAATTCACCTTCATAAACAGCCACATAATCCATGCCCATCTCATCTTGCTTAGGAACGGGCGAGGTATCAGGTAATCCCATCGGATTGCGGTAATACAAAATTTTAGGCTCAGCAGTTTTCGGCATTGATGTCGGCTTATTCACCGCCATGAGAGGGGCATGTTGTGTGCCCAACCAATATCCCGCACCTGTGGCACTGAGCACGATGAGCGTAATCGAACTGATGATAAGCGACTTTTTCATGCCTTATTCCCCTAAATTCAATTCAATTTCCGCGAAGCGGAGCTGCATGTCGAGTTGCGCCTTGAGTTGTTGTTGCTTCACATTGAGTATTTGTCGCTGCGCTTCCAGCAGTGAAGGAAAATCCACTGACCCTGTGGTATAACCCGCTAAAGCAGACTGATAGGTCAGCTCTGCTTGCGGAATCAATTGCTGGCGGGTTAATGATTCTGTGCGCTGCGCGGTTTCATAGCCCGATAGACTTTCAGCGACATTGGCTTGCAACTGGTTGAACAACGCGACTTTGCGTGCCTTTGCAGCGGATAACAAAGCATTCGCTTCTTGTTCCTGTGCGCGACGTGAGTCTTGTTGCAAAGGCAAATTGAATTCAAACATCAAATCCCAAGTTCTAAGGGTATTACCCACTTGTGTTGGGGCAATGCCTAAAGTGAGATTAGGATAGCGATTGATATACGCCAATTCCAAGCTTTTTTCGGCAGCTAATACTTTGGCATCGGCGGACTGCATTAAAGGATTTTGGCTCACTAAGGTGCTTATATCAGGTAGCGCAGGGAGTGCGCGCCATTGTGATGGCTCAGTCAGCGGGGCATCAATCGGACGGGATAAAAGCGCATTCATTTGACTATGTGCATGATGTTGCGCATTGTCCAGCTCCAGTAGCTCACTGCGTAAATTGCCCGCTTCTAGTTGAGCGCGGATGACAGCTTGTTGCGATCCGATTCCATTGGCATAACGCGTCTGAGCAATTTGCGTTAGGTTGTTCACTAAATCCAGCGTTTGCCGTGTCAGTTGTGTACGAGAAGCTAAATAATATTGCTGGGCATAAACTGATTTGATGCGACTGGACAATTCCAGCCAAGTGCTTGAGACAACGCTGCTACTTTGTGCCACTTGCGCCTGAGCGACTTGCTGCTGTAAGTCTTGCTTGCCAAACCATGGCACGCTTTGCATCAATAAATAACGGGTGCTGCCAATTTGGGAAGGCAGAAGGCTGGCAGATTTGTTGCTGCCTTGATTAGTAATGTTCATCAACTCCATACGTAGCACGGGGTCAGGGTATGCCCCTGCGAGTTGTACTTTGAGTTGGGCGGCCTCCGCTTCATAGCGGCTGGCTGAAAATTCGGGGTTATGTTCGCGAGCGTAGTTCAGCAGAGTATTGAGATTGCTACCGAGTTGTGGTTCTTCAGCCCTTGCTGTGCCAGCAATCAACAACAAAACTAATAACAGGATCTTCATTATTTTTCCTAATGTGTTTTGCGCAGCCAGGGTAGCTGCGCAAAACTGGGACGGCTTAGTGTCGACGATCACCATCATCACGACGACCACGATGTTCGCCACGGTCACCACGATCGCCGCCTCGATTACCGCTATCGCCACGATCTCCGCCACGCTCATAGCCGCCATGACCACCGCCATAACCAGGGTGAACACAACCTGCCAACATCAATACCGCTAAACCACTTATTGCCAATAACAAGATTCGTTTCATTTTGTTCTCCTTAAAAATTTCATCAAGACAGCTATTTAACAACTTCAATATGCAAGACTGTGTACCCTGCTTTCAGCTTTTCCACCGTAAACCTTACTTTATCGCCTACATGCAGGGTTTTAAGCTCGCCCACATTTTTAACATGATAAGGCATGACCATGGGTGGCATTTTTAAGTTTTTAACAGGTCCGTGATCTAAAGTGATTTTCTCTGCAGCCAAATCAATATTTTTGACCACCCCTTGTACCCAAGGTAAAGCCGCTGGGTGCGTAGCCGCCATAGCAGTAGAAGCACACAACAACGCGCCAGATACCATCATCCATAAACGATTTTTCATTTTTAAACTCCAATTTATGCGCGCCGCAATAGGGTGGGCGCGAACCCACACGGGAATGTCAGAAGTTACAATTCCAAAATATCGAGAAGCAATTGCGCGCGAAGCGACAGACGAGGCGATGCCTGTCCGTACACGATACGCTGGGTAAATTTAGGCGTGAAAAATGGGCGGGGGATACTCTACAGGAAGAGCGAGGGTGTGTAAGGTGCCAATAAAAGGCGCGAAATCGGGGCGCAGCATGACTTCAGCTGGCAATGTGACGAGAGGAACAGGTAGATAAGCTGCACAGGCAATTTGACAGAACTCACACTGGGTGCATTTACCATCGCTGTGCATGTCAGCGTGTTCAGGACAACCTTGTTCCGCCATTGTCTGTGCATGAATATCGTTCACTGACATCACCATCGCACGAGCAAGCGCGTTTCCACTCACCAAAGGCAACCAGAGCATGAGCAAGATCGCGATATACTTCTGAGCGGAACGTAGCATCATGATGCTAGTGAGAACTGGCGAACACGCCACCACTCCAGAACCATTCGTTGTCAACCGTGCGATACCATACGGTATTGCCGTTAATGGCTTCGCCTTTACGAATTACACCTGTGTAGGGAATTTCCGCCCCCACCGTAAGCGTTCTGGAAATGGGCGCGCTCGTTGAAGCTTTACCTTTACGCAAATTTAAGCGTGCGGTGGAAACCGCCATCCCCGATATTTCTTCGACGACGGGAGGAGCGGGCGGCTCTTTACCCAAACAGGCGTTGTACTCGGTAACCACATCGCGCAGCAACTGCTCATAAGAGCGTCGGCTATGTGCCAAGCCTGTGACGGGATCGGTTTTACGTTGCGGATCTAAGAAAAAGTGCCCTACCACCGATTTGGCTGGATCGAGTTTATAGGTGTGACAGATATAGGCTATCAACCAAACATAGCGACGATAGGATTCATCTGCGTTGATTTTATCGCCATAACAGTATTCCACGCCAATTGCCGCATCATTGGCATTAAAGCCAAATAGCTGATTATCCGTGGGCGTGTTGTACAACACATGCCATGCTTTTTCGGGTGCACCCAATACCGCAGGAATACACTCTAAAATTTCGTGGTCATCGACAAACAAATGCGCGGATGCACTTTGTGTTTGCGCGCTATTTTCGTAGTATTTGACATTCGCTGCCGCGCTAGAATTGGGATTGCCCGTATCGTGTGCCACCACAAAACGCACGCCTGGCGACATCGCCAAACCCGAACGACGTTTGGAAGGTTTCGGCAAATAGCGCGCCGTGATGGGATATTTTATTAAGAAGCTCATAATTAACCTACCGCAGGATCTATGGGTTCAGAGACGGCACTGGGTTCAGGCATATCGACCTTGCGGACTTCACAAGGGAGAGGCTCAACCGCAGCAGGAGAAGTAATCGGACCATCTGTAGGCAAGGCCTTAACTTGTGCGCGACTCATAAAAGCTTCGATAAAGTCGGTACCACCGTAGCCTGCGCCTAATAATGCCATGGCAGTTTCAGCTTGCAAATTATCACTTGCCAATTTGTCCCATAGTGCCAATGCGCCCAAAATACCTGCCATAAAACCAATAATGAGACTGATGACGAGCGTTTTGAGTTCAAAGTTGTCTTTGAAATTCTCACCTGCAAGCGCAGCTTTATCGTGGCTCTTTTTGAGCCCCGCAATCACACGTATGCCCTGACCGCACATGCCCAGTAGACCACCGAGCAATAAAACGATAATTAGTTGTTCAGCTTTCATTATTTTCCTTAGCTTAAGAAGACCGCGCGACAGAACCTACCAAATCAGCCCGAAGCGTATCACGAATTCTGCCTAGCAGGCTAGGCAATAGGATCGCCTAGCCTTTTTGCTATTCCCCCATGCCACAGGAATCGAATGCCTATTTCTCATCCAACTTGATGGCTAGATACGATGCGCGATCACTGCGTCGTATCAATAGAGCCACGTTTCGTCCCTTCGCAACGGGTTTGAGTATCTCGTTGAGTTGTTTGACTGATCGCAAAGGAATATTACCAATCGCGACCAACACATCACCCGCTTGCAACCCCGCTGCACGAGCTGCATTGCTCTTCACTTCCTCTATCGTCAAACCCGCTTCATCTGGACTAGGATCACTCACAGCGACACCTAAGCGCGAGACAGTTACCGCCCCATCCTGGGTTTTCTCTGCGAGAGGTGCTGGTTTGCTCTCATCAGACATTTTGGCAATTTGCACAGTGACTTTTTTTAACGCGCCTTTGTGCCACAAGTCCATCACAACTTTGCTGCCTGGACGAGAGGCAGCTACGAGACGTGGTAAATCTTCCGAGGAGTTGACGATCTTGCCATCAAACTTCAGCACCACATCACTCGCCTCAATACCCGCCTTATCCGCTGCGCCATCTTTTTCAACATCACTGATGAGCGCGCCTGTGGCTTCACTTAAGCCAAATGACTCGGCCAATTCAAGCGTCATAGACTGAATCGTAACCCCAATCCGTCCACGCGTCACTTTGCCCGAACGACGCAGTTGGTCAGAAACTTGCATGGCAACATCAATCGGAATCGCAAAAGATAAGCCCATTGACCCACCCGAACGGGTATAAATTTGCGAGTTAATGCCGACGACTTCGCCCGCCATATTGAATAGCGGCCCACCAGAATTTCCAGGATTAATCGCTACATCCGTTTGAATAAAGGAAACCAAATTATCTTTGGGCAAGGTGCGCCCCTTTGCACTCACAATCCCTGCGGTCACACTACTGTCAAAACCAAAAGGTGAGCCGATAGCGATCACCCACTCACCCACTTTGAGCTTGCTAGGATCCCCTATTGCCATTTTTGGCAAGCCAGTCGCCTCAATTTTGAGTACGGCCACATCCGTGCGCTTATCGGCACCGATCACTTTAGCTTGAAACTCACGCTTATCCGTTAGCCGTACCATAATTTTCTCGGCACTATCCACCACATGAGCATTGGTTAAAATATAGCCATCACTACTGATAATAAAGCCCGAACCGAGCGATTGCGATTCTTGCTCTCGAGGCATTTGAGGGGCAAAGCGGCGGAAAAACTCAAAGAAGGGGTCGCCTTCAGGTAGATTGGGAAAACCTTGCGCATTGCGGGAAATTTGTGTGGTGCTGATATTAACAACCGCTGGGCTATGTTGCTCAACTAAGATCGTAAAATCGGGAAGCTCTTTTGCCTGTACGACCGTGAGCATCAATAAACTCAAAATCAGTAATAAATGAGCAAGTTTTTTTAACATGAAAATTTTCCTTTCGTCTAAAAAAATGAACAGTGGTTACTTGGATTGCGGATTATCTATGCCTTTCGGATAATACAAGGCAAGGCATTGCTGGGAGTCGCACGTGAGGATAACCATTTTGCAAGTATAAAACCTATCACGAGCCCTAAGCCTCCCCCCGCCGCCGCATACAACTCATTTGGGGTGTAGCGTCCGACCCATATCGTGCCGATGACTAATAAAACAAGGGGTAAGAGATAGACTAAGCCTATGCCGCGCAAAATCGCACCTTCAGCCACCGCCACGATGACTTCGTCACCTATTTGCGCAGCTATGGGATTGTCCACTTGAAACTGTCGAGGCTTACTACAAAATAACTGCCCCAATTTGCTACTACCACACCCCTGCCCTTTGCACTGCTCGCAACTCCCTGTTTGTAGAGGCTGCACCCACGTTAAATTTTGCGAAGTTTCCATCACCAAAACACGAGTTTCTATCATAGTTACCTTCCGTTGTAGCGTATGGAATCCAACACTTTAATGACGGTTCTAACAGGCACTTCACCAACCACGGTAAACAGATGGTTTTTGACCACTTTATGATAGAGATGCAGTGCCCCCCTATCCGTCAAATTTTCATTATCGTCGTCATCTTGATCGCAGGGTTCAACAAAAACCGAAATACTACTGAGTCCATCTGAATACACCATCTGAGTGACGGGCGCATGCTTGCCTGTCATAGGACGTTGAATTTCTTTAATTTTATTAAATCCCGTCGGCAAAGCATCCACCACCCAGCCACTTTTAAATGGGCGTTCAGGTACCGCGCTTTCTGCTGGTGTTAAATTAAAGGATTTTTCTTGCTGAGGTGGTGCGACCCAAGAACGATCAATTTTTCCGCCGATTTGAAGCTCGGTGAAGGCGTACTTCTCTACGATACGGTTTTTATCATTCACAATAACTGATTTAAGCAACAAACCAGAGTCACTGTGTACCCACATTTTTTGCATGTAGCGATAATTATCTTTTGGTTTAAAAACAATTACTTGCGTATCAAATCCAGCCACTTTTTCACTACCAGCCGGTTCCATCAGATAGTTTTTATTAAGGGAGTCCACTTGTGCTGAAAGCAATACAGGGAATCGGCCAAATTTTTGAGCACTATTCTCTTGTTGATTCTGATGGTTTCCATACCACCAAGACAAACCATGATGACGAATAACCTCTCGATTGGTTCCATCCAACAGGGTTAGCTTTTCATACTCACCTTCGGCGGTTACGAGATGCGAAATTTTTATTTTTTCAATATGCCTGTCATATTCATGCACAAACACGCCACTATAGTCGGTTTGATGTTTGGCAAAAGCCATGGTCTTTAACCATGCTTGAGAAGCGGGATCTTCTGCGGCTAAAAGGACAGTATGGACATATAACACACCAAACAATGCAACAACCAATCTCATTGGCACTTTCCATCTTGGCGGTCAACGCGAGGATGATACGCGGCACTACTAATATCGGTACTGGTCGAGTACTCCTGATGGGCGTTTAGGTAATCATTGGATTGTGGCTGGATCTGCCAGCTGGCGGCGTGCATCGCGCTTGCTTGAATCGCCATTTGCGCAGGTGCACCTTCTGGACTGATTTGTACAGACATCCATGCCACCACACTAACCGCTAACACGGATGCGGCTGCGGACAAAGCAAATACGCGGACTTTTTGTTTTAACGCATGAGTACGAGGGGCAAAAATCGTAGGCTCTTCTAGCATTTTTTCAGCAACAACATTGCTTACATCACGGTGTATATATTCGGGTTGGCGTAAAACATCGCCAATAAGGTGATAGAGTACCCAGTCACTTTGGCTATCATTGTCCTGTTTCAACTGATCAAACAAAATATCAGTTTCATCTTCAAACAACTCACCATCCATTAGAGCCGAAATTTTACTATTCATATACTTTCACCAACGATTACCTTTACTGGTTTCTAACAAGGGACGCAGTTTCTCCGCGACAGCCTCACGCGCACGGAAAATTCTAGATCGTACCGTACCAATTGGACAATTCATCACTTCCGCGATTTCTTCGTAACTCAAGCCTTCTATTTCACGCAGCGTCAACGCACTACGCAAGTCTTCAGGCAACTGTTGCAATGTAGCTTGCACGACATCGACAACTTGTTTGCTCATGAGTTCATTTTCTGGCGTAGAAACTTCACGCAACAACGACGCTTCTTCAAAACCCTCTGACTCTTCCGCATCAAAATCCGAATTAGTAATCGGACGACGCTTGTTTGCCATCAAATGATTCTTCGCCGTATTGATCCCAATACGATATAACCAAGTGTAAAACGCACTCTCACCACGAAATCCTGGTAAAGCGCGATACGCCTTGATAAACGCATCTTGCGTAACATCTTCCGCCTCCGCCGAATCGCGTACAAAGCGCGAGATTAACCGCCCTAATCTGCGTTGGTATTTGGATACCAGCAAATTAAAGGCATGCTTATCGCCACGCTGTACGCGTTCGACCAACTGCTGATCAACTTCCTTGTCTGACATTCCCTGAGCGAGTCCAATTATTGTTATATCCCGCAGGTTTTTTGCGGGAGTCGAAGTATAACCGTAAGGGCTGCCATGAACCAGCCTCAAATCAATGAAAATCGTTCTACAGCAGCCTTTAACAGTAGATTCTGGGGTTGATCGTCAAAAATCCGTGAGTAAGCGTAAGGAGGGGCTTAGTCAATAGTATAATTGCGCCCCGAATTTATATTTCTTACGCCACTGCTATGTCAAAAGTCTTGCTCGGCTCTGCTGCCTTATCTGCCTTCCGTTTAGAAAAACTCCGTACCGCTTTGCAAACCACCGCGCCTAATGTCACGCTGGTCGGCACGCGCTTTTGTTATTTTTGCGCGGGTGAAGTCGCGGATGCTGCTCTAATAAACAAAGTGTTGGGTTTGGATGGCACGGCAACCGCCGAAGCGGATTGCCAATCGGTGCTGGTTGTGCCGCGTTTGGGCACGATTTCGCCGTGGTCAACCAAGGCAACCGACATTGCGCGCCATTGCGGATTGGACAGCCTCGAACGCATCGAACGCGGCGTGGTGTATTACCTGCAAGCGGCGACGACCTTAGACGCAGCCGCCTTGTCCGCCGTCGCGGCGGTACTGCATGACCGCATGACGGAATCGGTGTTATGGGCGGCGGATGCGGGTGCGGCGGAAAAAATCTTCCGACATCACGCCCCGCAACCCCTTGAAACGGTGGATATTTTGCAAGGAGGTGCGGCAGCATTGGAACACGCCAATCGCGAAATGGGCTTGGCATTGTCTGCGGATGAGATTGATTATTTGGTGGAAAATTTCCAAAAATTGCAGCGCAACCCGACTGACGTGGAACTGATGATGTTCGCGCAAGCCAATTCCGAGCATTGCCGCCACAAAATTTTCAACGCGGATTGGGTCATTGATGGCGAAGTGCAAGATATTTCGCTGTTCAACATGATTCGCAACACCCACAAACTCAATCCACAAGGCACGGTGGTGGCGTATTCCGACAATTCTTCCGTCATCAAAGGCGCGGAAATTGAGCGGTTTTACCCACGGGCGGGCGGCGATTACGCCTTTAGTACCGAATTGATGCACACCTTGATGAAGGTCGAAACGCATAATCACCCCACCGCCATTGCCCCGTTTGCGGGTGCGGCAACAGGTTCGGGCGGTGAAATCCGTGATGAAGGCGCGACGGGGAGTGGTTCTAAACCTAAAGCGGGATTGACAGGATTTTCGGTGTCGAATTTGAATATTCCAGGATTTGAACAACCTTGGGAATGCGCGCACCCTCTCCCTAGCCCTCTCCCACTCGTGGGAGAGGGGACTGTGGCAGTGGGAAATGTAACGGACTCCCCTCGCCCGCTGGCGGGAGAGGGGCAGGGGGAGAGGGTTGCGCAGCAGTACGGAAAACCCTCCCGCATCGTCACAGCCTTGCAAATTATGATCGACGGCCCTTTAGGCGGCGCGGCGTTTAACAATGAGTTTGGTCGTCCGAATTTGACGGGCTATTTCCGCACCTTTGAAGAACAAGTCGGCGGCGAAATGCGCGGGTATCACAAGCCCATTATGTTGGCGGGCGGCGTGGGCAATATCTCGGACGGGCATACCCACAAACACGACTTGCCTGTCGGCGCGTTGCTGATTCACTTGGGCGGGCCTGGGATGTTGATTGGCTTGGGCGGCGGCGCGGCTTCTAGCATGGACACGGGCAGCAATGCGGAAAATCTGGATTTTGACTCGGTGCAGCGCGGCAATCCTGAAATGCAACGCCGTGCGCAAGAGGTCATCGACCGTTGTTGGCAGTTGGGCACAAATAATCCTATCTTGTCGATTCACGACGTGGGCGCGGGCGGGATGTCCAACGCCTTGCCTGAATTGGTACACGGCGGCGGACGCGGGGCGCGCTTTGAATTGCGCCGCATTCCGTTGGACGAAACAGGCATGTCGCCGCGCCAAATTTGGTGTAATGAATCGCAAGAACGCTATGTCTTGGCGATTCCGCCCGAACGCTTGGACGAATTCCGCGCCTTCTGCGAACGCGAACGCTGCCCGTTTGAAGTGGTCGGCGTGGCGGTGGAAGAAGACCAACTGACTGTTTTTGATGCCGAATTTAACAACGAATCGGTGAATATGCCGCTGTCGGTGTTGTTGGGCAAACCGCCGAAAATGACCCGCAATGTCGTGCGTGAAACGCCAAAAGTTGCCGCATTCGATACGCAAGCGATTGATTTAAAAGATGCCATCAACCGCGTGTTGCACCTACCCAGCGTGGCGAACAAAACCTTTTTGATTAGCATCGGCGACCGCACTGTCGGCGGCATGACCGCCCGCGACCAGATGGTCGGCCCGTGGCAAACGCCTGTGGCGGATGTCGCTGTGTCTTTGATGGGCTTCAACACCTATCGCGCCGAAGCCTACGCTTTGGGCGAACGCACGCCGTTGGCACTGATTAACGCCCCCGCGTCGGGACGCATGGCGATAGGCGAGGCGATTACCAACATCGCCGCCGCGCCAATTGAAAAACTCAACGACATCAAACTCTCCGCCAACTGGATGGCAGCGGCGGGACACCACGGCGAAGATGCCGCGCTGTTTGACACCGTGCGCGCCGTTGGCATGGAACTGTGCCCGCAACTGGGGATTAGCATTCCTGTGGGCAAGGATTCTATGTCCATGAAGACGACTTGGCAGGACGATGGCGAACGCAAAGAAGTTATCGCCCCGTTGTCGCTGATTATCACCGCCTTCGCGCCGTGCCCCGATGCGCGCCGCACGTTGACTCCGCTGTTGGCGAACGCTGCCGACACCACGTTGTTGCTGGTGGATTTGGGTCAAGGCAAAGCGCGCATGGGCGGTTCGGCGTTGGCGCAGGTGTATAAACAAGTGGGCAATGTCGCGCCAGATGTGGATGAAGCCGCTGTGTTGAAAGCCTTTTTCGACTGGATTCAAGCCTTGAATGCCGATGGCAAATTGTTGGCATACCACGACCGCTCCGACGGCGGCGCGCTGGTTTCCTTGTGCGAAATGGCGTTCGCTACGCACACTGGCTTGAACATCGACCTGCCCGATGGCGATGCCTTGGCGCAATTGTTTAACGAAGAACTTGGCGCGGTGATCCAAGTCCGCAACGCCGACCTCGCCGCCGTGTTGTCCAGCGCGCAAGCGGTTGGGCTGAATCACGTTGCCGCCATCGCCACCTTGTCAGCAGATGACCAAATTCGCATCACGCAAAACGGCGCGACCTTGTTCACCGACAGCCGTGTGAATTTGCAACGCGCTTGGTCGGCAACCACCTACCAACTGCAAAAATTGCGCGACAACCCCGCGTGCGCGCAGCAAGAATTCGACAACTTGCTCAACGCTGCCGACACGGGCTTACACGTCAAATTAACCTACGACCAAAACGCCGCGCCCGCGCAATACGATGCCCGCCCACGCATCGCCATCCTGCGCGAGCAAGGCGTGAACGGACAAGTCGAAATGGCCGCCGCGTTTGACCGCGCAGGCTTCGCCGCCGTCGATGTCCACATGAGCGACATCATCAGCGGACGTGTGTCGTTGCGCGACTTTAAAGGCTTCGCGGCTTGCGGCGGTTTCTCCTACGGCGACGTGCTGGGCGCAGGCGAAGGCTGGGCAAAATCCATCCTGCTCAACCCCCGCGCCCGCGCTGAATTTGAAGCGTTTTTCCAACGCCAAGACACCTTCGCGCTGGGCGTGTGCAACGGTTGCCAGATGATGAGCAACCTGCACGAAATCATCCCAGGCGCGGAACACTGGGCGCACTTCGGACGCAACCAATCCGAACAATTTGAAGCCCGCTTCGTCATGGTCGAAGTGCAAGCCTCCCCGTCGATTTTCTTCCACGGCATGGCAGGCAGCCAAATGCCCATCGTCGTCGCCCACGGCGAAGGCTATGCGGATTTTGCCAACGACGCGCAAGCCGCCGCCAATGTGACGCTGCGCTATATCGACGCAGGCGGCAATCCCACGGAAAATTATCCGCATAATCCGAATGGCTCGCCGCAAGGGATCACGGGTCTGACCACACCAGATGGTCGCTTCAGCATTATGATGCCCCACCCCGAACGCGTCTTCCGCGCCGTACAAAACTCATGGTATCCAAGCGATTGGACGGAAAATGGGGCTTGGTTGAAGATGTTTGAAAATGCGAGGAAGTGGGTGGGGTAAGGCTGGGAAGGGGTAAGGGAGAAGAGGGAAGGGGGTGAAATGTACGCATTGCGCCGAATGATTTTCCCCCGTTATGCCGAAGATTGATACATACGGCGCATTAACGAACGCGCCGCACCATGCTTTAAAATAGAACGGTACGGATGAGTTTACTCCAGAAGTCATGTTTCCTCCAATCGCTTGCACTGGCTCCCGAAATCATGTGCTTCACGTTCCCTCGCATAGACTTAAACTCTTCGAGGAGTTCGCCTCCCGTCACGTTCGCAGCACCACGAGCCAAGAGCTTCGTGAAGGAAGCCAATAGCGCAAACGTAAAGACTACTGCCGCGTATACAGCCATAAAATCGGCGACTCCTGTTGGGGGAAGTATGCTCTTGATCATCAAGAAGAGTTCACTCCCAACGGCTTGGCTGCTGATGGCTAGGAAGATGCTCGCGATTGCAGCCTTCGTAAGCATCTTGCCAGTATAAAGGTAGTACAAGCTGTACAGAGCCGAAACTTGCGCAACTGCGACGGTCACTGCTGCACCAGGCAACAGAGCACCAATCGCGACAGTAACGAGCGAAGCCGAGATAATCTTATAGATACGGCACAATAAAGTTTGAACTTTTTTGGCTAAAAACTGTCAGACACTTATGGACAAAGAAGACGCAAGAAATCAAACATTGGAGCAATTGCACGAACGGCGTAAGCAAGTAGTGCGCA
>JAQTYN010000068.1 GCA_028688275.1 Gallionella sp.
GGCTAAATGAGCCCATCCCCTCGAAAAGGTAAAACGAGCGGATTTCCCCAATGAAAGAGTGACACGATATTTGCTGAAATCGCTTGATCCAGCAATGTAATGTCAGCCACCCCAGGAAAAATCAACAGTAACCCTCTCGGAGGTAGCCTGCGGAATGACCGTTCGGCCATGCTTGGTGAGCTTGACCAAACCATATTGGGCCATGGTGTGCAGCGACCGCGACACGTTGGGCGCATGTTTCCCGACCGCCTTGGCTAAGGCGTCCATGGAGTCTGGATGACTCTCACGAATGACCTTGAGCAAGGCCATGTTCTCATCGGACAGCACCCGTGCCATGGCGGTCACAGTGGGAAACCAAACGTTGGGTTCATCTTTGCCGCGTTGGCGTGTTCCCGCCGCAATCGCCAGTGTGCGGGCGCGCTGCACAGGCACTGGCGCAATACCGAACTTCAATACCTTGTTCATGGACTGATCTCCTTCAAAACGCGATCTACTTCAGCATAAAAATCACTGACCAACTGGTAAGCGGTGTCAAACTCGTACAACACCCCCTCGTCCGGGGCGTGTCGATGGCGGTGGTCGTACGGAAACCGTTTGCCAGCATGCTTAAAACGCGAGCCTACCGGCTTCACGCCATGGGCATTATCAAAACCGATGAGCCGGGTGTTATCCGGCGCATGCAGTGTCAGGCTGTACCTGATGCCGTGCGGTCGTTCCGCCGTTACGGGCACACTTGCAACTTCCATCTTGACCCAGTAGCCCGCATCATTTTGGACTTCAATATTGCCATCCAAGCCAAGCAAATACTCCAAACCAGTGGCCGGTGAACTTTGTGAATCCATGCCAAAGCATATCATGAAACGATAAGTGTTTCAATAACCAATGTGAGTGAAATATCCCTTTCAGGACCTCACCCACGCCTTTGATGCTTCAAGTATTTGGCGTTCCAAAGGCATCCCTCATTTGTCGTGCGCGCTTTGCCTGATCAGTGTGAAGGTAGACCGAAGTGGTGGAAACCGATGCGTGGCGCAGGTTGTCACGCACCGTGGTCAGCTCCGCCCCCCGCGCCAAAGCATGTGTGGCGTGCGTATGTCGCATCCAGTGTGGACTTGCCCGGCGCAGCTTTTCGGCAGTCTTTGGCGATTCGGCCTCAATGACGTCGGCAGTGGTCACGAAAAATCGCTTGGTGACGTTCCACAGCCGGGTCGAAGTGATACGGTTCTGACCGCTCCCAGCCTGCAGGTCAGCAATGAGCGGGGTGGACGGCTTCCACATGGCTGGTGTGGTTGGCACACCGCGCTGCATCAGGTAATGATCCAGCGCCACCCGGGCCAGCGGCGGCAAGGCCACTTTTCCTGCCTTGCTGCCCTTGCCGATCAGCTTGAGCCAATGGTCTCCCTGGGCATCCGTTTCAATCTGCCCCAGGGTGGCTCCCACGAACTCACTGGACCTCAAACCCGTGGCATATGCAAAGTCCAAAACGAAGCGCAGTCGCTGCGCTGCCGCAAGCTTCCAGCCGTAGGACCATTCCAGTCCATTGGCAACGGCTCGGATAATGGCCCACTCGCCCTCGGAAAACACGCGCCCCTCGTCCATGGGGGTGCTGCGGGTGCTACCGCGCACCTTGATGCCACTAAACGGGTTGGCCAGCACATAGCGCTGCTCGATCAGCCATCGAAACATTGCACCAATGACGCTCAAGGCATAGGCCGTCGAACGGGGCGATAAACCCGCCGAGAATGGCCGCCACTCTGGAGAGAATCTTGTTTGTGGTGACCCCACCCATCGACTGCGTGGTGCGGGGTTGCGCAGGAACCCCCGGTAAGCCGTTGCGTCCTCGGTTGTGAGCGACGACAGCGCACGTCCACGTTCAACAACTGCCCACAGAATCAGGCGTTCGGCCTCCTTGCGATAGGCCCGTTTTGTCGCACTGGACTCGTGCAGTGCCAGCCATGCCTGCACGGCTTCGTAGTCATTGTCAGCGCTCAGCGTACAACTGGATGGCGGTCCACGGAAGGTGCCCCTCAATCCGTTGAGTTCTTCAGGTACTTTTAGGCGCTCCCAAGGAACAACCTCTCGTACTGTTTCACTGACCATCAGTTCCCGCGCCCGTTCGGTCAGTTGCGGATTCGCCGCAAAGAAGGCTTCAATTTGACGTGCCCCTAGAGAACCGAGGCCTGGAATCGCAGTCCACCAGCGTTTGCGCCGGGGTACCCGCACAGTCAGCTGTGCCAGCGTCTTGATATCTTGGGCGTACAAGGCATTTGCAGAACGCGCAGAAAGCCACAGGCTCACGTCATCAGTGATCTTGGGAGCCGGTTCAGGCGCGGTCCGCAGTGCGTCAATGGCATGGGCAACCGCTTTCGCATGCTGGGCACGCTCACCTATCGGATGGTCAAGTAGGGCCACTAGATCGGCCCGGTGCCGCCTGCGTGCAATGCGGATCAGTTGACGGCGGATGCCTCCAATCATTCCCCGTGACGACTGTCCCGAAACCTTGTGCGTCTCCAGGTAATGGGCCACGGATTTCCGCGATGACAAACCGGCGTACCAGCCACGCAAGGCTGCGAGCTCAGCTTCGCCGGGGAATGCATCCAGGCCAGAACCATCCCCCAATTCTGGCGAAAGTGAGATCGATGGATTTTTCATGGGTTCCAGTTAGTAAACTTAACATCGCTACTGTGATAAGAAGGATTATCGCAATAGAATGCTTAAAAACACATAACCACATCAGGGTTTTAGGCTGGTCATTCGCACGTTTGCACGTGAAATGAGAGGTAAGGCGGCCACTGTCTGCATCTCTGCAGCATCTCTCCATTCCCATTTCACTTTTACGGGCTCAGCAGCTGACTGCGCTCGCCGTTGGAGTAACACAGCCTTGCCAAGTACCAAAACACAAGCCTCCAGGCGCCTTTCGATTCTGTCCACTGAAGAAGTTGACAGCCTGTACGGCTTGCCACACTTCAACGATGGTGAACGCCACATCCATTTTGATTTGAGTCCCAAAGAACGGGAGACCATTGATGCGGCACGCACCATAACGGCGGGTGTCCACCTCGTATTGCAACTGGGTTACTTCAAGGCCAAGGCACAGTTCTTCGTTTTTGGTCTTGACCATGTTCAGCCTGACATTGCGCACATACTGTCGCGTTATTTTCCGGGCAGGCTTATGGCCGAGGTGGGCGCTTTGTCAAAGCCGACCCGACTGGCCCAACAAAGAACCATTCTTGAACTGCTGGACTATCGCATGTCTGGCAACGACGACAAGCAAGCGCTGATTGCTTTTGCGCAACGGGCGGCGATGCTTTCAACTCAGCCAAAATTCATTTTGCGTGAGGTGCTGGAGCATCTTTCAAGCCAGCGCATTGTGGCTCCGGGCTACACCTCGTTGCAAGACCTGGTAAGTCAGGCGGTGACAGATGAGCGCAAGCGAGTTACCCGAATGCTGGATGCCACCTTGCCCACCGATCTGCAGCAATCCCTCAATAGCCTGCTGCACGCGGACGACAAAATCCACCTGATCAACGTCCTGAAACACGAGGCGAGTGATTTCAGCAACAAGGAACTGCGCCGGGAAGTCGCTCGGCGCAAGCAACTGTCCCCCTTGTATGCCTTCGCCCAATCATTTCTGATCGACGCGTCACTGTCCAGTGAGAGCATCAAGTACTACGCCGGTCTGGTTCAGTTTTACACCATTTACAAGCTGCGCCGCATGGATATCTACACGGTTCGTCTGCTTCTATTGTGCTTTGCATTCCACCGGTTCCGCCAAATCAACGACAACCTGATTGAGGCGTTCATCCACTTGGTCGGCCAGTTTGATAAGCACGCCAAACTGGCGGCGAAAACGGCCATGCAGCAGGCATCCGAGGAGGCCAATAGCAATTTGAAGGCTGCAGGCGAAGTGCTGGGTCTTTTTATCGATAAGTCAATTGCGAATGATTGCCTCTTTTCCACGGTCAAGGAGCGCGCGTTCGGCTTGCTGGAACCCACCGCTTTTACTTCGGTGTCCAACTTTCTGCGGAACGTCACCTTTGACAAGCTGGATTACGAGTGGACCTATTTCACCATGTTGTCGCCAACCATCAAACGCAACTTGCGACATCTATTTTGTGACCTCGATTTCGCCGGCCGCCTGGAGAATGCCCCCTTGGTCACCGCAATCACCGTGATGCAAGACTTGTTGCGCCGCAGCAAATCACTGCGCCAAGCTGATTCCGCACAGTTTCCCGAGAGTGTGATCCCACAGGTTCTCAAAAAACACCTTTTTACCGAGTCCATCACGGACGGGGGAAAACGCAAAGCCCTGGATGTCGATCGGTACGAGTTTCTGGTCTACCGGTTGTTGCGCAATGCACTGGAGTCCGGGGACTTGTATGTCAACCACAGCAACGAATTCCGCCAGTTTGAAGATGACCTGATCAGCGATGCACGCTGGGCACACAAAGACGCTGTGCTTGCCGAAATCGGACAGCCGATTTTGACCGCCCCTATCGAAGAAACCTTGGCCACATTGCGCACCAAGCTTGAAGACCGCTTGGTGAAGGTCAATGAACGCGTGGCCAATTGTGTCAACGCACATATCAAAGTTGCCGGTCAAGGCGAGAAAAAACGCTGGTCTTTGATCTACCCAACGATCCCAGAGACCGGCAATGCTCCGTTTTACAACCAATTGCCAGGGATTCCCGTTGCCCAACTGCTGCGGTTTGTGAATGGGAATACGAAATTTCTGGATGCCTTCGAGCATGTTGTGAATCGCTCCGTCAAGCACGCACCAGATCTTCGGGAAATTTTGGCCTGCGTGGTGGCGTTCGGCACCAACATGGGATTGGGCAAGATGGCCGAAGTTTCTGGCCTGAGCCACGCATCCCTGATTACCACCGCCCGCAGCTATCTGCGTCCGGAAACCCTACATGCCGCCAATGACGCCATCAGCAACGCCACGGCCGCGCTGCCGGCCTTCAAGCTCTTCAACATTCGTGATGAGTTGCACTCCAGCAGTGATGGCCAGCGCTTCGAAACCCAGATCAACACCTTTAACTCCCGTTATTCACCCAAGTATTTCGGTTGGGACAAGGGCGTGAGTGCCTGCACCGTGGTTGCCAACCACGTGCCCATCAATGCCAAAATCATTGGCACCCATGAACATGAGAGCCATTTCGTGTTCGATTTGCTGTACAACAACACGTCGGACATCAAGCCCACCCGCCACTCGACCGATACACATGGCACCAACCAGGTCAATTTTTGGAGCCTGTTTGCCTACGGCTACAGCTTTGCACCCCGCTACAAAACATTGCAAAAGAAGACTGCGTCGCTGGTTGGCTTTGAACTGCCAAGTCAGTATCCCGCCGACATGCTGATTCGACCAAGCAATAAGGTCAATGTGGACCTAATCATCAGCGAATGGCCCAACATCCAGCGCATCATGGCCTCGCTGGCGCAAAAAGACACGACCCAGGCCACCGTGGTGCGAAAACTCAGCAGCTACGCCAGGCAAAACAACACCAAAAAGGCCCTGTGGGAGTTGGACAACATCCTTCGCACCATCTACATTCTGGACTTCATTGACGATGTAGAACTGCGCCAGAGTGTGCAAAAGGCACTCAACCGGGGTGAGGCCTATCACCGATTCCGCCGCGCGGTGTCATTCATCAATGGTGGAAAGTTCAAGGTTCAGACTGAAACCGAGCAGCAGGTCTGGAATGATTGCGCTCGGTTGATTGCCAACGCGGTCATTTACTACAACACGGCGCTGTTGTCCAAGGTATACGAACAGAAGGTGGCGGCCGGGGATCTGGATGCCATTGCGTTCATTCAAGGGATGTCGCCAGTGGCGTGGCAGCACGTGAACATGTTTGGGTCGTTCGAATTCAGCGACGATGAGCAGGGCATTGATCTGGAAGCCTTGGCGGCAAGGTATGCCGACTCGGTGTTCTGGAGCAACGCCACGCAGCCTGGCCAAGGGGACCTTTTTGATTAAAATCCACTGTTCCGAAGCCGCTGAAATGAAGGTCAGGTATGGAGCGCGGTGTATTTCGGCATGGCAGCGTAAGGAGTCAGTCGCGAACGGCAGGTTTCTGGAAGTCCGATGCCGACCTTCTTCTGCAAACACGATCAGGCGCATACAGATTAACGCTGTTCTGCAGATCAACCTCAGCTACTAATTAAAAATTCTCCTGAAAAGGACTTGGTTTCAATTTGACGCGGTTGATTGATGGCGTTGGGGGGTGATCTGCCCTGGAGTACTGCAATGATGTTGTCAGCCGCACTGTGCTCTATGGCGAGTCGCACGTTTTGCACAGCAGATCCAATATGCGGGGTGAAAACCGTGTTGTCCAGAGCCAGTAGTTCAGGTGAGATCCGCCGGGGGCGGTCGGTCAACTGCCAGTCTTCGCACTCAAATACATCCGCCGCATAGCCACCGATCTGCCCTTTCTTCAATGCCTGGGTCACTGCCGTCTCGTCCACTACAGAGCCACGCCCAACATTGATGATCAGCTGGCCTGCCTTGGCTTGATCCAACTGTTTTCGCCCAATCAAGTAATGGCTGGCAGCGGTAAGGGGAGCAGCCACATAGAGAAAATCCGCAGACCTGACGGCAGTGTCCAGCGAAACTATCTCAACGCCGGAAAGCAATGCAGCGGGATCCACCCCTAAGACTTGCGAGCAGCCAAATCCTTTGAGTCTGTTCACAATAGCGCCACCAACCTGCCCCAACCCGACAACCGCCGCGACCGAACCGTGCAAACCTGTTCCGTAAAAGTGCGTGCGCCAACCGTTGAATACACCTGATCGGACATAGGCATCACCCTGGCGTACATGTCGTGCCAGCGAGATCGACAAACCGATGGCCAATTCGGCCGTGGGCTCAGTGAGCAGGTCGGGCACGATGCTGACCCAGACGCCCGCCTGAGTACACGCCGAGATGTCGTAATTGTCATACCCCTTAAGTGCGCAGGCCACTACTTTCAAATGTGGAGCTGCAGTGAGCAATGCGCTGTCGATCTGATCGGTCATGAAGCCCATCAGGGCAGTGGAGGGTGCGGCACGCCGAGTCACCTCTGATTGGGGCCAAGGATCAGAGCCGGGGTTCATGTCGATATCGCCATGGACGGCCAAGCGTTGCTGCACCTCTTGATGGATGCGTTGAGTAACCAAAATTTTAGGACGCGCGCTCATATAAAGTTTTGTTGAAAATTTGCTATTTCAGTTTGCGGCGCAGGGCTGCACCGATGCTGTCGACGACCAAAACACAGGCCAGAATGGCCAGCAATATCGCAGACACTTCGTCGTACTTGATGAGCCGTAACGCGGCCATCAGCTCAAACCCGATGCCACCGGCACCGACAATGCCCAGCACTGCCGACGCACGAAAGTGGTATTCCCAACGGTAAATGGTGATATCCGCCAGCTGTGGCAGAACTTGCGGCAAGACCGCATGGGTGATGACTTGCAGACGGCTGGCACCTGCGGCACTCGCGGCCTCCAGTGGCTTGGGGTCCACATGCTCAATGGATTCAGCATAAAACTTGGCGACCATGCCCGTGGAATGCAATGCCAGCGCCAGTACGCCGGGAAGCGCACCAAAACCAACAACGGCCACAAACAGAATGCCTAAAATGATCTCGGGCACCGAGCGAAAGGCCGCAAGAAGCATGCGGGTAACACGGTACACAGCGGCATTTGGCGAGGTGTTCGGAGCTGCCATCAGGGCAAGCGGCAGCGAAAACAATACCGCCAAAGCAGTGCCAGCAATCGACATCGCCAGCGTGTCGAGTAATGGTTTGATCCAGCTTTGCCAACGGGTGAAGTTGGGCGGCACCATCTCCGACGCGAGTTGCGCTACAGCGGGTGCTCCCTCCACAAACCGATCAAGGTCAAAGAAGCCGGTCAGCCACAACGCGATCAGACACACGGCGATGATGCCGACGACCAGCCGGGTCTGACGGCCCGATTGCGCACGTGCTTGCGAAAGAATCTGCGTATAACGAGCGGGTACAGCACTCGTCGTCATTTGGTCTTGGCCAGATCAAGCTTTAGCAGTGTGGCGGTCTCGCGCAGCACGTCATAGGCTTTGTCATCCGTAGAGGCAAATCCATCGATGCGAAATGCCTTGAGCACTTCCTTGTCCTTCATGTTGAGAAATGCGGCTCGAATCTCCTGCTTCAGACCAGGGGCCAGATTGCCCTGCATCACCATGGGGTAGTTGGGAATAGGCTCGGACAAGTCGAGTTGGACAATCTTGCTTGCATCGATGCTCCCTTTGGCCACCAGGTTGTCATAAATCGCTTTGGACAGCGCGCCTGCTGGTACTTGGCCGGCTTGTACAGCGCGTGCCACGGCATCGTGGGCACCCAGATGCACCGGTTGGTAGTCTTTGGTGGCGTCCAGCCCAACTTTCTTAAGAATGTGTGCGCGCGGCGCCAGGTGACTGGATGTGGAGGCTTGGTCGCCAAACCCAAAGGGCTTGCCCCGGATGTCGCCCAACGACTTGACCGGGCCGCCAGCGGTGGCGATCAGAATCGAGTTGTAGGTGGGCGATCCGCGCTCTACGCCCACGGCAAAGGGCTCAATCTCTGGTGCGCGCGATTTGGCGAGCACATAAGAAAACGGGCCGAAATACGCCACCTCAATGCGGCCGAAACGCATGGCCTCGATCATGGAGGAGTAGTCGGTTGTGACAATAAGCTCGATTTCCTTGTTGAGCGTTTTCTCCAAATACAGCTTTAGCGGCTGCGCATTTTGAATCAGTGTGGCTGCATTTTCGTCAGGCAATAACGCAACGCGCAGCTTGCCCGGGTCTTTGCCTTGGCCCATCGCAGAAGTGGAAAAAACCGTAGCTAAGACGGCAGCGAACAGGTAATGACGGCGATTCATGATAGAACTCCTTGCGGTTGAAATGAAATGGTGTTGGTGCCAAGTGGCTTGTGGCGCACGCTGGTTGGCGAGCCTCTGTAAATGTTTTCAGCCAGGTCGAAAGTCAATTCCACCGGGGTGCCGTCGAATACAACAGCGCCGCCTTGCAGACCTACGATGCGATCGGCAAACTGCCGCGCGAACTCAACCTGGTGCAGACTCACAACCAGCGTCAGACCATCGCTGCGGCAAATACCCTGCAAAAGCGTAAGCAGATCTTCGGCGGTTGCCGGATCCAGGCTGGCGATGGGTTCGTCTGCGAGCAATAACTTGGGTCGTTGCACCAGCGCCCTCGCGATGCCAACACGTTGTTGCTGACCGCCAGACAACTGGTCAGCGCGATCCAGTGCTCTATCAAGCAGCCCGACACGATCCAACGCGGCCAGTGCGCCTTCTTTTTCGATCCTCGACCAGGGAACGAGCGATGCCAAGGCGCTGTGATAGCCCAAACGACCGATGAGTACATTGGCCAGAACTGACAGTCGCCCGATGAGATGATGCTGCTGAAAGACCATTCCTGTATGCCGGCGGTGCAAACGCAAGTGAGCCGGGTGCGACAAGTTGCCAATGCCAGTAGCCATCACCTCACCACTGCTCGGAGAAACAAGTCCATTCAGGCAGCGCAGCAGCGTGGATTTACCCGCGCCTGAAGACCCAAGTAAAACGACAAATTCACCTTGAAAGAAATTCAGTGAAGTTGGTGACAATGCCCGCGTTCCGTTCTCGTAAACAACCGCCAATGAATCCGTACTGAGGACAACATGCGTGTCTCGCTTTCCATTAGCCATGGATGCGGTTGCTTCAGTGTGTGTATTCATGACAGTTGGAAGTGGTAAATGAGGTGTGAAAACCAAAAACTGAACTTACCCATTAATGTCTGCTGTGAACATGACAAGAGCATTAATAAAACTGTCATCTTCAGCAATTAACCTATAGATCAAATCTATGGATATCTCTTCTTCCGCTGAGTTGAAAGCCTTTGATGCCACTGCACGCACTGGCAGCATGTCGGCCGCCGCACGTCTGCTCGGCATTCGGCAACCCACCATTTCGGCGCATATTGCAGGCTTGGAAAAACGCTTTGGAGTCGAACTTTTTGTACGCCGTGGACGGGGGGTAGAACTCACGACCTTTGGCCGAGCCCTGCATGAAATCAGCAACCGCATTTACCACGCTGAGCAGCAAGCTGCGCTACTGCTCTTGAGTGCGCGCAGTCAATATGAAGGGCATTTGAAGGTGGCCGCCGTTGGCCCCTACAACGTGCTGCCCATGGTGAAACGCTATCGCACCCTGTTTCCCCGAATTCGCCTGGCGATCAACGTCGGGGACTCCAGACAAATCGTTGACAGCATCCTTGATCATCGTGACGACGTGGGTGTCATGCTGCACGCGGTTGATGATCAGCGCGTGCATTGCATACCCTACCGCCGACAGCCCTTGATCGTGTTTGCATCGTCATCACATCCGCTAGCCAGCCTCAAGACCATGACGCTGTCTGATCTGGAGGGCCAGGAATTTGTGCTGCGCGAACAAGGCTCGCAAACACGTTCAATTTTTGAGTCAGGACTGGCCGTCGCTGGCGTACGGGTCCGCAGTTCATTGGAGGTTGGCAGCCGTGAAGCGGTGCGGGAATCCGTGGCGCAGGGACTGGGCCTGGGTGTTGTCGCTCAAACGGCCTTTGTGGCAGATTCGCGCCTCGTGGTATTGCCGATCAGGGACATGGCGTTAAGCACACATGTGCACGTGATCTGTTTGGTGGAGCGTCTGTCAGCGCCACTGATAGCCAGTTTTCTTGGGGTCGTGGAAGATCTCAAACGGTTGGAACTGCAGCCCACGGCCGGTCAGCGTTAAACACAATGCAGAAATTGTCGTTTATGCTTACCGCGACAGAACCTCTAGCAGAAGCATTTCACTTAAAGGCACCTAGCCATGGTCTTTGATCCAAAAAAACATTTGACCGAACGTACCTATGCGCTGGTGCTGGCTGGTGGGCGAGGCAGCCGACTGCACCAGCTAACTGATTGGCGCGCGAAACCGGCGGTACCGTTTGCGGGCAATCTGAACATCATCGATTTTGCGCTCAGCAATTGTGTCAATTCTGGCGTGCGCCACATCGCAGTTCTGACGCAATACAAGGCACAAAGTCTGATTCGACACATTGAACGCGGTTGGAGTTTTCTGGCAGCAAGCCTGGGGGAATATGTGGACGTGGTGCCTGCACAGCAACAGCATGGAGAGTCGTGGTACAGCGGGACTGCCAACGCGGTGTATCAAAACCTGCGCATCATTGACGAAGCCCGGCCGGATCGGGTACTGGTTCTGGGTGGTGACCACGTGTACAAGATGGATTACTCGATCATGTTGGCTGAACACGCTGCACGGGGTGCTGAAATGACTGTGGCATGCTTGGAAGTACCGGTCGAACAGGCCAGCGAATTCGGAGTGATGTCCATTGACCAGGACAGCCGCATCGTGGCCTTTGCGGAAAAGCCAAAAAAGCCGGTCCCGCTGGCGCATCGGCCCACACATGCATTGGCCAGCATGGGGATCTATGTATTTGATACAGAACTACTGGTTTCGGAGTTGTTGAGGGATGCGGCAGACTCGGCTTCTAGCCACGACTTTGGAAAGGACATCATCCCCTCGCTGCTTTCTCGGCATCGCGTCTTCGCACACAGTTTTAAAGACAGTTGCGTCAATATGGTCGACACAACGCCCTACTGGCGTGATGTGGGTACGGTGGATGCTTTTTGGGAAGCCAACATGGACCTCACTTCGGTGGTTCCCGAACTCAATCTGTACGATGACGACTGGCCCATTTTGAGTCTGCAACGCCAACTGGCTCCCGCAAAATTTGTGTTTGATGAAGCTGGGCGCAGGGGCGAAGCCCACAATGCATTGATCTCAAGTGGTTGCATTGTCAGTGGTGCCATTGTTCAACATTCAATTCTGTTCTCCAAAGTTAAGGTACACGAGGGTAGTCTGATTGAAGATTCTGTTGTTTTGCCTGATGTACACATCGGCAAGAATGTGCGCTTGCGCCGCACCATCGTAGACAAACATTGCAGGTTGCCAGACGGTTTCAGCGCTGGTTTAGACCCGGTTGACGACCGTGCCCGTGGCTTTCATGTGACTGAAAACGGAGTGACCTTGGTCACTCCGGAGATGCTGGGGCAGCGCATTCATCGCGTCGTGTGAATGAAGGGTACTTTGCGGCTTCAATCTACAGGAACAGAGCCGCCACGGCTTAAGAGTGCCGCAATAGACTGCTATCAGTCTTGGCGGGTGCTCGCTTTGATGAAGTACTCGCCACAAAACTGCCCGTCGATCCCTGGTTGCCAATGACCGGTATGTAGCAGGCAGATCGCAAACCGCTGCACCCGCTATTGGCCTG
>JAQTYN010000112.1 GCA_028688275.1 Gallionella sp.
CTGCTAAATTTGAAATTCGTAACGGTCGGGGAGGTCAAGATATTCTCCTTAATTTATGCCACAACCACTTTGTACCCCTTTGGGGCCCGTTTGCATATCAAGCATTTTTGAATTGAGAATTGCTGGCTAACAGGCGCACTGGGCTTGGGCTTTGCCTTACGTTTATTGCAAAAAGTCCCCAATAGTGACCGCTATGCCGTTCATCGTTTGGTACAAGAAGTGCGCCGCCAAGATCAACCCTTAGCCCAGCGCATGGATTGGGTCATGGTTATGGCGAAGCGATTGGGCGATTGGTTTGAGCTTATCCGTGAAGATTTTCGTGAATTGCCAGCTTATGAGTTGGAATTTGAACACTTACGCGTATGGCAACTACATGTTGAGCATTTACCCGTTGAATCGGCACGTTTGCTTTGGTTGCAAGCCTATCCTGCTCATCACCGTGGGCGTTATGCGGAAGCACGTCAAATTGTCCAGCAAGCACTCGTCGTTTATGAAACTGAAACCGACGACGAGTCTCTTTTAAAAGCCAATTTACTCAGTGATCTTGCTGCCTGCTTCAGGCGACTTGGCGATTATTCCCAATCTTTTAAGTTTTGCGAGGAGGCACTCCAAATGCGTCGCAAACTTTTAATTGAAGGACATCGAGATATTGTCAACTCATTGAAACTGTTTTCTGCTTGCCATATTGATATGGGAGATTATCCAAGCGCATTGGCGTTGGGCGAAGAAGCATTGAAAATGCACGATACAATCGTTGAAAAAAATTATGATTTTACCGCTTCCTTGCTAGGTAATCTTGCTCATTGTCACCAAAGGCTTGGTTCATATGGTCTTGCCCTTCAACATGGTGAACAAGCATTGCAAATGCAACGTCAGATTACAGGTGAAAACAATCCTGAAGTCGCCACTTCACTTAGCAATCTCGCGACTTTTCACTTAGAGTGTCGTGAACACGGCCTAGCCATTAAATTGGGTGAGCAAGCACTTGCAATACAACGGGAAGTTTTTGGCAACAAACATCCCAAGCTTGCAAATACACTGCAACACCTTGCGTTTTCCTACAAAGCCATCGGCAAATACGCACTTTCTCTTAAAAGCGGAGAAGAGTCACTCGAAATGCGCAGAGGGTTTTTAGGCGAAAGCCATCCTAGCACCATTGACTCTCTTTTGTTTGTTGTCAAACAGCTCTATGCGAACCCATTGACTGCAAGCAAAGGAAAAGCCTTAATTGAGGACTTCTTAAGTCATATACCCAAGGCAGCACCAGCACGATCAAAAATATTGAATTTTCAACATTCCCTTAAAGGATTCCGCGCCAAGGGAAATGGCAGTCAACCAAACCGCAAGAAAAGATAAGCTAAAACCTGTTCATCCTCCCATTCTCCTGCGATCATGCCAACAGAGTTCCCGCTCATCCCTGTCTTACTTGAAAACACTGCGTGTTACGACCATGCGGTGGAGTCACTGAGCTGTGTTGAAACGCATATTTCTTGGGTGATACTGACGGGATCGTATGCCTACAAAATCAAGAAGCCCGTCAATCTGGGGTTTCTGGATTTCAGTACCTTAGCATTGCGGCAGCAGGATTGCATGGATGAATTGCGGCTGAATCGGCGATTGGCAGCGGATTACTATTTAGGCGTGGTTGCCATTACTGGCACAGACCATACACCGCGTGTGAATGGCACGGGGGAGGCATTGGAATATGCCGTCAAGATGCGGCAGTTTTCGCCCGATGCGACGCTGGATAAGCTGGCGGCGCGGGGTGAGTTGACCGAAGCGCATATCGACCCATTAGCAGCGCGAATAGCGCGTTTTCATCTGACGCAATGCGATATCGCGGCGGCTGACAGTCCTTGGGGGGAGATTGAAACCATCGCACAGCCCGTCGCAGAGAACTTTCAAACCTTAACCACGCAGTTGACCGACACGACGGAATTCGCTTTGTTATCTACATTGCAACAATGGTGTGCGGACGAATTGACGCGCCTGACACCCTTGATGCGTGCGCGCAAGCGTGGAGGATGGATAAGAGAATGTCATGGCGATTTGCATCTTGCCAATGTGGCGTGGGTGGACGACCAGCCCGTGATTTTCGATTGTCTGGAATTCAGCCCCGCGTTGCGCTGGATAGATGTGATGTCGGAGGTGGCTTTTTGCTACATGGATTTATTGCACCGCCGCGAAGCTGCGCTGGCAGCACGATTCCTGAATGCTTGGCTGGAAGCCACGGGAGATTATGCTGGCGTGGTTTTATTGCGCTATTACGCTGTTTACCGCGCACTGGTGCGCGCTAAGGTTGCGGCACTGCGCTTAGGGCTGTCCACTGATGCGCTGGTCCTGCAATCTGCTCGTTTCGAGCTGAGTGAGTATTTACAATTGGCGAAGCAACTTTCTGTGTTGGCCGCGCCGCAACTGTGGATTACCCAAGGTTTATCGGGTTCAGGCAAAACGACGGTTTCGCAACGATTATTGCAGCAGCATGGTTTGATACGATTACGTTCCGATGTCGAGCGCAAACGGCTGGCGGTGCTGGATGCTGACATTAACAGTGGCAGTGGTATCCAGACAGGCTTGTACGCCGCCGACTTCAGCCAGCGCACGTATCAACGTCTGGCGGAACTGGCTGAGGCACTATTGAAATCGGGTTGGCAGATCATAGTTGATGCGGCATTTTTGCAACGTCCTCAGCGCGACCTATTTCGTGAACTGGCACGTAAATTGAGGGCAAACTTTCAAATCTTCGCGACCCAAGCAGACCCTAAGGTACTTTATCAAAGGATCAAGCTGCGTTTGGAGCAAGGAAAAGATGCATCTGAAGCTAATGAAAGCGTGTTAGCTAATCAGTTATCCAGCTATCAGCCCCTAGAAGCTGACGAATTGAGTGTCACGACTAAAATTTCAAGCGAACCCTGAGCATTCCACGGCACACTGCCAACTGACGGGCAACAAAAAGCCCCACCATTACTGGAGGGGCTAATTGAAATAAGGGGTCTGACGATGACCTACT
>JAQTYN010000021.1 GCA_028688275.1 Gallionella sp.
CGGTACGACGCTCCTTGCTCTCCCACGGGCTTGATGTCCCAGAGGGGTATCGAACTGCCGTACCGAACCAGATAAGATTAACTAACAAAAAACTAACCTTGTCTAGCAAACTAAGCATACAAGGGGTTAGGGGAGAGGGTTTGCGCACATTTTCCCCTCACAACCTTGCTTTTAAATCTTCATAAACATCATCTCTCGTCGCCACCGACATAATAGTCAGTACATGCGTTTCATCGTTGACGTGGTAAATCAAGCGAAATTGCGGGGTGGTGATTTTGATTTTGTAGCAATCGGGAAGCTCGCGTAGCGCATCGTTGGTGTTGCGCGGTTGATGCAAGCGTTCTTTGGCGAACTTATCTTTGAAACGCCGTTTGACGCTGCCATCCAACTTTGCCCATTCTTTCTCGGCTTCTGGATGAATGGCTAATTCATAAGTCATCCAACTTCACCTTGCGAGCGGTGCTTAAAGTCGATAACCGAGATTTGGCGCGGGTTTCCGCGATGCGATCCGCCACCGCATCCAGCATCGCATCCATCAATTTAGGCGAAAGCAAATAGCCCGCTGGTTTGTTGTGACTCAGGATGGCGACGGCGTGATCTTCGTCCTTCGCCCGCTTGAGGATGCGCGTAGGGGATGCGCGCAGCTCGGCGATCGTGATGCCTGCATAAACGGTAGTCATGGTTTCGCTCCTTAAAGATGCGGTGAATTTTGGGTAATTCTAACCTAAAACGACACCCATGCCCCCATGTCGTAGCCCGTATGTAGCGCAAGCGAAATGCGGGGTTGGTCGCGCAGGGTTCCCGTATTGCGCTACGCTGTGTATGGGCTACAGGGATGTTTTATGCGGATTAACAGCATATTCCTTCGATACCATGCCTAACTGACGATTTCCCACTACTGTTGCATTAACCCAAATACTTTTAGTTGGTAATCTCCGAATGTGTCCTCTACGCAAGTGAATTCGTGGGGAAGAGTGTGTGCCGCCTTTTTCGGAGGCATTGGTTTTGTTGTCTTGGAAGTCTAGCGTCAACACTTTGAATTCAAAGAGTGGAGGCTTTCCTTTTGATGTTCGTTTTTTGTTTAATGCGTGAGATGCGGGAATTGTTTCGGTGCATACATTGCTGCAAGATAGTATTTCAACCAAGCCCATAATTGCTTTCATTTCGTCATGGCTGTCCTGTTGCGCTGTTGCCATTACATAATTCAACCCCTCTTCTTGCTCAAGTTGATCTGCATATTCAGGCATTAAGTCTATTGGATACGCTTCTAAGGGGTGCATTTTAGAACCCTTTGGAAATTTTCCTTCATAGATTTCTTGGGTCATATTTAGCGCATTGTTGTTAGCAACGACTTTCCTAGCGGGGATTACCAGCCCTAAAGGTGGTATGTCCCACTCCTTCTTTGAATCTCTATAAAACACGGGAATGATGGCTATTGCGCCGTCAGATGTGAGTAACTCATGCAGCTCCTCAGGTATTGGAAGCAACCAACTATAAGAGTGAAAATTAACCTCATTGATCTCAATCGCCAATGCAATCCGCTTAGTGCTTCTATCAAGCTCTTCCCCTCGCATTGCCAATGAACCATCTCCTAACCCTTCATTGGTTATGCTGAATTCTGCCGCGATAATCGGGTAAGGTAAACGAAAGACAGCTGGCAGTGCGCGAAGACCATCCTCGAACAACCCCCCGTTATCAGGTAAACGGAATTTTACAGCTTGTTTCAATAATTCGATGACTCGCAAAATGTTCTGGGATGTTTTGGGCATGTGAGGCAAGAACCTCGGCACACTTAGTTGCAAACTTTCAATTGCATGAGTGCAATAGTTAAGAGCTTCCATTCATTACCTCCCAGATGATTATGTGGCAATTTTAAATTGCGAAATCGCGCGAATTTGTCGCATCTACGCCTTCGGTCTAGCCGCCTTCTCCACTATCCCCGACACACCTTCGCGTCGAGCCAATTCTTGTAACACATCCGCCGCACTGAGTCCGTGGTGCGCTAATAACACCATGCTGTGAAACCACAGGTCGGCGACTTCATAGACCAGATGTTGCGCATCGCCTTCTTTGCTGGCGAGGATGACTTCGGTGGCTTCTTCGCCGATTTTTTTCAGGATTGCGTCTTCGCCTTTGTGGAACAGTTTGGCGACGTAGGAGCTGTCGGGGGCGGCGTGTTTGCGGGTTGCTAGTATTTCAGTCAGGCGGGGGAGGATGTCTTGGTTCATGGTTGTTTGTGATAAATATCGTCTGGGGATTTGAGGACGGCTTCGACGGTGTGCCACGCGCCGTTTTCGAGTTTGCGGTAGAAGCAGCTTTCGCGCCCTGTGTGGCAGGCGATGCCGCCGTGTTGTTCGATTTGCAGCAAAATCACGTCGGCATCGCAGTCGAGGCGGATTTCTTTGACGGTTTGGGTGTGTCCCGATTCTTCGCCTTTGCGCCATAATTTGCCGCGTGAGCGCGACCAATACACGGCAACGCCTTTATCGACGGTGAGTTGCAACGCCTCGCGGTTCATCCACGCTACCATTAAAACCCGCCCCGTTTCGGCATCTTGGGCGATGGCAGGGACGAGTCCGTCGGGTGACCAGGTGATTTCGTTAAGCCACTTCAATTTATCTGAGGCTATCATTTTAGACTCCAAATACAGCGTATCAGGACAAATATCCTGTTCATGCGGCCATGAAACTGTGCCATATAAAACCGTGACTTGTTTAAAGTAATCAATGTCTTGCAATTCTTTGAAGACACCAAAATTTAATAACGACTGGCAATCATAAATGCCTTGTTGACCGTTGGTGAATCCCAATAGCAAATGATAATCATCCTGTGCTTTAACGGATTTTATGCGTGGATTCCTAGGAACGGTCGACATGGTTTTACAACCTCACCTCTATGCCTTGTGCTGCCATATAGGCTTTGGCTTGTTGCACGGTGTATTCGCCGAAGTGGAAAATACTGGCCGCCAGCACGGCATCTGCGCCGCCCAACGTCACGCCGTCGGCTAAATGTTGCAGATTGCCTACGCCGCCGCTGGCGATGACGGGGATGTCCAGCGCGTCGGTTACCGCACGGGTTAAGCCTAAATCAAAGCCGCTTTTTTGCCCGTCTTTGTCCATGCTGGTGAGCAAAATTTCGCCAGCACCCAAGGCTTGAACTTGTTTTGCCCACTCAATCGCGTTCAGTCCCGTGTTTTTGCGCCCGCCGTGGGTGAACACTTCCCAGTTGCCTGCGGAGGTTTGTTTGGCATCAATCGCGACCACAATGCACTGCGAACCGTAGCGCGCTGACGCATCTGCCACCAGTTGCGGATTGACGACCGCCGAGGTGTTCATGCTAACTTTGTCCGCGCCCGCATTGAGCAAGTTGCGCACGTCTTCGACCACGCGCACGCCGCCACCGACCGTCAGCGGGATAAACACTTGCGAGGCGACTTGTTCGATGATGCGGAAGATGATGCCTCGGTCGTCGGAGCTGGCGGTGATGTCGAGGAAGGTCAGTTCGTCCGCGCCTTGGTCGTCATAGCGTTTGGCGATTTCCACGGGGTCGCCCGCGTCGCGCAGCGAGACAAAACTCACGCCTTTGACCACGCGACCCGCAGTTACATCCAAGCAGGGAATAATGCGTTTGGCTAACATTGGCGTGACTTCGCCATCAATTCGTCCGCCAAATCTTGCGCAGCACGTAAATCCAACGTGCCTTCGTAAATGGCGCGCCCAGTGATGGTGCCTGTAATGCCTTCGCCTGATACTGCACACAAAGCGCGCACATCGTCCAGATTCGTCACACCGCCGCTGGCGATGACGGGTACGCGCAGCGGACGCGCTAATTCGACCGTGGCAGGAATGTTCACGCCTGACATCATGCCGTCACGCCCAATATCGGTGTAGATAATAGCTTCCACGCCGTAATCTTCAAAGCGTTTCGCCAAATCGCCAACTTCATGTCCCGTCAGTTTTGACCAGCCATTCACCGCGACTTTGCCGCCTTTGGCATCCAGCCCGACCATAATATGACCTGGGAAAGCATCGCAGGCTTCATGCAAAAAGCCTGGCACTTTGACCGCCGCTGTGCCGATGATGACGTAGGTCAAGCCTAAATCAAGATAGCGTTCTATGGTTTCCAAATCGCGGATACCGCCGCCCAGTTGCACGGGAATGTCGGTGCCGACGGCTTGAATAATGCTGCGCACCGCCGCTTCATTTTTGGGCTTACCCGCAAATGCGCCATTCAAATCAACGAGATGCAAACGACGCGCACCTTGGTCTATCCAATGGCGCGCCATCGCAGCAGGGTCGTCAGAAAAAACTGTCGCACCTTCCATTTCACCTTGACGCAGGCGTACACAATTACCGTCTTTTAAATCAATCGCAGGAATAATCAACATGGCAGTAGGTTAAAAAATTAAGGATTCCATCGTACAAAGTTTTGCAGCAGTTTTAGCCCTGCTACATGGCTTTTCTCGGGGTGAAACTGTACCGCGAATAAATTATTTTGCGCCACCGCACACACAAAAGGCTGTGGATAGTCGCTGGTGGCTTGTACTAAATCGGCGTTTTGCGGCGCGACATAGTAGCTGTGAACGTAATAAAAACGGGCATCTTGGGCGATACCGTCCCACAAAGGATGGACGCGTGTTTGATGCACTTGATTCCAACCCATGTGCGGGACTTTGAGCTTGTTGCCTTGCGCATCCGTCAGCGGATGGGGGAAGCGTAACACCTCGCCTTTAAACAAACCCAAGCCCGCCACATCGCCTTCCGCGCTGTGTTCAAACAACATTTGCAGCCCGATGCAAATCCCCAAAAAAGGTTTGGTATGTGCCGCGTCAATCACTGCGTCGCGCAAGCCGCGTGCGGTGAGTTCACGCATACAATCGGGCATCGCGCCTTGTCCAGGGAAAATCACGCGTTCGGCTTGCGCGATGACTTGCGCATCGTCGGTCACCACCACTTCCACATCGGGTGCGACATGGCGCATGGCTTGTTCCACCGAGCGCAAATTGCCCATGCCGTAATCAATAATCGCAATCATCACAGCGTTCCTTTGGTGGAGGGCATCATGCCGCTCATGCGCGGATCGCTTTCCAACGCCATGCGCAAGGCGCGCCCGAAGGCTTTGAAAATCGTTTCGGCTTGGTGATGGGCATTTTTGCCCGCCAAATTGTCAATGTGCAAACTGACCAGCGCGTGATTCACAAAACCTTGGAAAAATTCGTGGAACAAATCCACATCGAATTCGCCAATTTGGCTGCGGGTAAAATTGCAATTGAACACCAGTCCTGGGCGACCCGATAGGTCAATCACCACGCGCGACAAGGCTTCGTCCAGCGGGACGTAGGCATGACCATAACGGGTGATGCCTTTTTTATCGCCGACTGCTTTTTGAAACGCTTGACCCAAGGTGATGCCGAGATCTTCCACGGTGTGATGCGCGTCGATATGTAAATCGCCGTGCGCCACAATGTCCAAATCAATCAAGCCGTGCCGAGCGATTTGATCCAACATGTGGTCAAGGAAAGGCAAGCCCGTGGCAAATTTTGCTGTGCCAGAGCCGTCTAAATTTAAAGAAACCGTGATTTGGGTTTCTAGGGTATTACGGGAAATAGTGGCGATACGCATAGTGTGTATGAGCGGTTAGTTGCTAGTCGTTAGTCTCTAGTGGGTGGTCATTAGCTGCTAGTTGTGAGTCATTAAGTTGGGGGAAAGCGTAGTGCATCCACTGTGACACCTAACGACTAAAAACTAGCAGCTATAGCGCGTAACCTCTTCCAATGCAGTCAAAAACTGCACATTTTCTGCGGGGGTGCCTATCGTCACCCGCAAGCAGTCAGTCAGTGCGGGATGTCCGCCATTGAGATTTTTAATCAAAATGTTGCGCGCTTTCAACGCGTTAAACACGGCGGTGGCATTGGCGACGCGGAACAACAAAAAGTTAGCTTGGCTGGGAAAAACTTGCACGCCCGACAACGCGCCCAATTGCGCCAACAGGATGCTGCGATCTTGTTTCAGTTGCGCGGCTTGTTGTAACAGCACGTCGTGGTGATCCAGTAACTTTGAGGCAACCAGTTGCGGTAGTACACCGACATTATAGGGTAAACGCAACTTGTCCAACTCGTTCAGCCAGGTGGCACTGCCCACCAAAAATCCTAAACGCAGTCCCGCCATGCCCAGCTTGGAGAAGGTGCGCATCACTAATAAATTCGGGAATTCCGACAAGCGCGGTACAAAGCTATCGTCGGCAAAGGCGTAATACGCTTCATCCACCACCACCAAGCCCGTCGCTGCGCGCAAAATTTGCTCAATGTCGGCGGCGGAAAATAAATTACCTGTGGGATTGTTGGGGTAGGCCAAGAAAATCAGCGCGGGTTGTTCTCGTTCAATCGCTGCCAACATCGCAGGCAAATCTAGCGAAAAGTCTGCCGCCAAGGGCACGCCAACATAGCGCATGCCAATAAACGTGGCGATCATTTTGTACATCACAAAAGATGGCTCAACACTTAATAAAGTGGCATTGGGCTGATTCACCGCCATCGCCAACAATTGAATAATTTCGTCCGAGCCATTGCCCAGCAAGACATCCATGCCATCAGGCAAGTTGAGTAAGTCGCGAATTTGTTGCTTTAAGGCAGCGGGGTTGGGATCGGGATAGCGATTAACAGGCGCGTTTGCTACCAAAGCGGCGATTTCATCACGTAATGCCTGTGGAACGAGATAGGGATTTTCCATCGCATCCAGCTTAATAAAGCCGTCACTAACAGGAACGTGATAAGCGTGCAAAGCAAGAATTTCTGGACGAATCAGGCGATTCACCAAAGCAGCAACAGAAACAGATGACATGAAGGACAACGCTGAAAAAGTGATTAAGGGAAAATCAGTGCGCAGCTTACCACAGGACAGCTGTGGGAATAGTCGCTAATGGGCAAAAAATTATCCTTTTTATCATCCTCACCCTCATTTGAGCGTGAGGCATCGGGGTAAAGTAAGGTTAACCGCGTGTATTGGATGAACCTGAGAACTGGCTCAATTCCACAAACGGTGCAGGCTGCCAGCCCGCTTGACGATGTTCCGCAACCACATTGGTAAAGATCCCGCCGCGCACGTAAAATTTGGCGGTCAGGCGCATAAAGCGTGGCTGTGTCGCCGCCACCAAATCATCCAAAATGCGATTGGTCACATCTTCGTGGAAATGCCCTTCTTCGCGGAATGACCACATATACAGCTTCAAACTTTTCAACTCCACGCATTGCTGATCGGCGATGTAATCCAAAATCAAGGTCGCGAAATCAGGCTGCCCTGTTTTAGGACACAGGCACGTGAATTCTGGGATTTCCATGTGAATATGGTAATCACGGTTGGGATTGGGGTTGGGAAAGGTTTCTAAGGCTTTGTTAGGCTGAGTGGTCATGGTGCTAATAGGCTACATTGAATGGGGGAGCATTATAGCGTTTTCACCTTTTAGGCATGGCGTTTTGTGACTAGATTCGTGCCGAGTTTACTTGTCTTTCAGCACCACCGTACTCCCTACCTCTCCCGCCGCTAAACGTTTTGCGTGATAGGCGGCAAGCGGATCATCGGGATATTGCAACGTCAATTGTTGAAAAACGGCGGCGGCTTCGGGAGACTGTGTGTCCATCAGGGCGTAAGCCGCGAGGTAGGCGATGATATGCGGTTGCGCAGCTTGTTCGGCGGTGAGGGGTTCAAAGGCGGCGATGGGTTCGCTTTTGCCTTTGAGTACCAAGTTGCCCGCAGGTCGCCCGATAAAATGTTTGCACTGCGCAACCGTTGCACCACTGACACACACGCGTGTGCCGAGTTGTTTGTTGATGCTTTCCAAGCGGGCGGCGGTGTTAATGGGATCGCCCAGTGCGCGGTAATCCAGCATGGTTTTGCCGCCAAAATTCCCCACCAGCACCTGTCCCGTATTCACGCCTATACGGGTTTTGCCAAAGGGAATGCCGAGTGCCTGTTGGCGGAGGCTGCATTCCTGACCAAAGCGATCCATTGCCAAGGCGCAGGACAAAGCGCGTGCGGCATGATCGACTTGCGTCAACGGGGCGGAGAACATCACTGCTACGGCATCGCCCACAATACGATCCAGCGTGCCGTCATGCTGAAAGACAATTTGGATCATGCCTTCCAGATATTCGTTAATCAATTCAGACAGTTGTTCGGGTGGGTATTTTTCCATCAAGGATGTAAAACCCGCCAAGTCGCTCATCACAAACGAACATTCGCGATAGGCGGTATTGAGTTCCAATTGCTGCGGGTTGTCTTGTAAAAACTTGACCCGATTGGGCGACACATAACGCGAAAATGCGTTGCGTATCCAGCGTTGCTCGCTCTCGGTTTGCACATAGCGCGGCACGACGAGGGTGAGGAACAGCCCAATCATCGCCAGTGCGGGATAGAAGGGGTCAAGCAATAAATGCTGTTGCGTGAACAACCAAAGGGAAAAAGCAAACAGTCCCGCTACCAGCACGCTGGTCACCAACACCGACCAAATGGGGCGGAAACGCGCCAACATCCAGCCCAGCAGTAACGCGCCAAGTAATAAAGTCGTGCCCAGCCATTCTTTTTCCCACGCGGGACGCAATAGACTGTGACCTGCCAAAACTTGTTCAACCAATTGCACGTGCCCTTCGACCCCTGGAATCAATTCGCCTAGGGGGCTGAACGCCGTATCCCCTAAGCCTTTGGCGGTTGCGCCGATAAATACGATGTGATCTTTGATTTGATTGGGATTTACCTGACCCGACAGCAAGGTTGAAGCTGAAATATAACGCGCGGGAGCTAAAGGACGAAAGTGCAGCCAAGCACGCCCATCTTCCATGGTCGGTACAAAAACGTCATCGCCTAAATCTACGCCGACGATGCCTGGGGTTTTGGCAAACGCGTTTTTCGCCGTGACGTGGATGGATAAATTCTCTTTCCCTGCAAATAGACGCAAAGCTTCTAATCCCAAGCTGGGATAAAGTCGGTCTTTAACCTGATAAAGCAAGGGAATCGCCCTCAATACTCCGTCGCTACTTGGTTCAAGTGAAATAGAGCCACTGCCTTGGGCTGCGTCAGTCAATATAGGTAAGCTGGTTAAACCGCCGCCATAATGGGGCAGCCATTCACGATGATCGCCGCCAAAGCTAAGGAAGCGGGCTTTTTCAGGGGGGAGGAGAGGGCTTTTAGCGACTGCCTCAATGGGAAAGCCCAGTACAACCGTGCTACGCGCAAAGCTGTTTGCCAGCACGCGGTCATATTCGGGCAGGTGTTTCAACTGCGCTTGCAAAGCGGGCTGATCGGGAAAGCGTGCGGCAATTTGTTCTGGAGACGTGCGATCAGCTTCGGGGAAAATTAAATCCAGCGCGATGACACTCGCACCCATGGCGGTGAGCTGGTCGATCATTTGAGCCAATACCGTGCGTGACCACGGCCATTGTCCTAGTTTGCGGAGGCTTTCATCGTCGATGGCAATGACGCGAACAGGTAAATCTGCTTGATAGCTGCGTGGAGCCAAAGATTGCAATTGGTCAAATGCGTTGACGCGAATGCGCGCCCGAAAAGCAGGGTCGCTGATTTGTATCCATAACGCGATGCCGATAAACAGTGCGGGTAAAGCTACCCGCATCAGAAAAGCCCGTAAACGAGGTAAACGTGTACGCTGAAGAGCTGACATGACTGCTTAGAATTTTCTCGCCGCAGGAGGTGGGGGGGGCGGTGCGCCTGCTCCCCCCATGCCACCCATTCCGCCACCTGCCCCGCCCATGCCAGGCCCACCCATGCCACCGCCCATTCCTCCCATTCCATTGGGTGCACCACCATGCCCACCTGGCGTACCACCATGCCCGCCAGGCGCACCATGCCCCGCATGACCGCCACCGTGTTTACCTAGGTCTATACGCCCCCCCACCGACGGTTTAGGAATCGCATTCGCGCTGATGACGGCGGCACTATTACCTGCACTGACTTCAACCATGCCGCCTGCATTGGCAATTTCCACCAGCCCTTGATCCACGCTGACTTGCAGTATGTTGTCGAGTTGTACCGAGTATTCCGTGCCACGCACACCCAAGTTCGCAAGGCGGGTTTTGAGTAGGTAATTGCGCTTGTCAATTTGTCCCGTGAGCGTGTGCATCACGCCGTTGAGCAAGCTGAATTGAGCGCGGTCACCTTTGCCTTTTTCATAGTGATAATCGTCAATGGCGAATTTCGTGTCACGGTATAAGGTCAGCAACGTGCCATCGGCAAAACGCAGTTGCACTTGCCCGTCACCTGTGACGAGGGTGTCGCCGCTGAAGAGTTCGGCATGATTGGCAGGCACGCGCTTTTCCGTGCCATGCAGAATCTCAACTTTGCCCGATACCGCCAAAATCGTTGCCGCCACTTCGGCGGCGTGCGCGGTGAATGTCAAGCAAAGCAACATGATGCCAAACGTGCGCCAAGCCCATTGCCAAGCGTTTAAGTGCGTGCTATTCGTTTTCATTGTCAAAATCCCATTTAAGTTGGAAGGAAAAGGTATTGCGAATGTAGTCATACAAGGCAAGATTGGAAACATTGTGCGTATAGGTGTAGCGGGGAAGTACATGCCAGTGCGGCGCAAGAGCATAATCAGCGGCGATGGCAGCCGCATATTGCGCATCATTGCGGAAGATGCCAAACAGCGTATCTATTGCACCATGGCGATGTTGCTCGTATGCCAGCCCCGCAGAAAGTGAGACATCGGAATTCAACACCCACTGGCGACCCACATTGACCCCCACAATGGCAAAGTTTAAAGACGGTTTAGTCAGGTCTTGCGCGCTTTCTCGCCCCGCATAGATGCCATAGAGCATCTGTGTGGTGTCCATCGTGGATTGATAATTTACGCCAAACAAAGTGCGCACCGCATTACTCGTGGTGGCGGTCGGATATTCAAACGTGAGCCGTTGGATATAAGCACCTAGATTGGCATGGTCATTGACAGGATGTAGCCAATTGAGACGACCCCCTTGAGATTTGCGATAGGTTGCGTTGCTGACCATGTAATTTTGCATCAACCATGTCGCGCCGATGTACGCCGAGCCTGCGCGTTTAATCACCCCTAAATTTAAGTTGGCGGATCCTTCTGTGACATCTTTGCGATAATGATTGATACCTTGATGGAGGCTGCCATCCCCTGTCAACCACGTGCTGTCATTCCACGCTTGACGCACCGACAGCCCCGCGTCTAGCGTACCCAGCATATCTCCCCCTTTAGTCGATGTGCCTAATGAGGTGGATTGCATGACTAATTTTGGTACGGGTGGTTTGCCTTTTGCTCCAGGTGCCATAATGGTTACAGGAACCATCACAGAGGTCAGATTCGGCCCTCCCGTCACGTTATCATCCCAACCTGCCCCCGCCGCAAGATAGCCGCTCACAGATGTGGTACTCGAACCCGTATTGCTCGAAAGTAGTGTGCGAATTTGTTCGACTTCTTGTTGTTGTGTGGTACTTAGTTTGGCGGTGGCAAGCGGGGCTAACAACGCCTGCGTCGCCGCTGTATTGCCGCGTTCCGTGCTGATTCGCGCCGTTTTTAAGCGTACCTCGACATTGTCTGGATCAGCAATCAGCACCCGTTCAAAGGCAAATAAGGCATCCCCCGCTCGTCCCATCTGATACCAAGCCTGCCCCAGCAGATAGTCATATTCGGGATTCCCCGAAAACTGAAGCAAGTTAGGTTCGAGCAACGCCGCCGCTTGCGTTGCCTGTCCCGCTGCCAACAATCGCCGCGCCGTTTCTAAATCAGGTGAGACTGTTTCAGCATGAACTAAGGGAGAAAAGCACATCGCCAACACCCAAAGATATTTGCGTGGTGCATCAGGTAAGGTCATACCATGTATCAGCATTCGATTTGGAGAGGTCTTCATATGCTGATGAGGGGGAGAGTTAAGGTGGGTGCAAGCATTATAACAAGCTAATCGTGACAGGATAAAGACCACTTGGGCAGTAATTGTGTTACAACTTTGTCATAATAGTAAGGCGTGATAACGTACTCCGCTTGTGAGTAGCATTGCCCCAAGGGCTGACGTATAGTGCGCAGCTATGAATCGACCAAGGAATTCCTGTGCAAACTGAATCACCCTCCCAACCAGAAGCCGCGCTGTACGTGGTCGCCACGCCCATCGGCAATTTGCGTGACATCACTTTGCGCGCCATCGACATCCTCAGCACGGTCGATGTCGTGGCGGCAGAAGACACACGCAATACTGCCCACCTGCTCGCTCACCATCATATTCGCGCCAAACAACTGATCGCCGTGCATCAACACAATGAACGCGGTGCGGCGGACAGACTCATCGCCTTGCTGCAATCGGGACAAAGTGTGGCGTTTGTCAGCGATGCGGGCACACCCGCCGTCAGCGACCCTGGTGCGTTATTGGTGCAAGCGGTGCGCGCGGCAGGATTGCGCGTCATTCCTATTCCTGGCGCGAGTGCCGTGGTATCGGCTTTGTCTGCCTCAGGCTTGGTCGATGCGCATTTCTTGTTCTATGGATTTTTGCCCAACAAATCGGCGGCGCGGTGCAGCGTATTGCAAGGATTAATCGCCCATCCCTACACCTTGGTGTTTTATGAAGCCCCGCACCGCATCGTCGAATGCGTCGCCGATTTATGCACGGTATTCGGTGGCGATCGACAAATTGTGTTGGCACGCGAAGTGACAAAATTATTTGAAACCATCCATGCCTGCCGCCTAGATGCCGCCAGCGCGTGGCTGCAATCCGATGCCAACCAACAGCGCGGCGAATTCGTGGTGCTGGTGTCAGGTGCCTTACCGCAAACAGGATTGTCGCTAGCATCTCGTCAGATGCTGACCGTCTTATTAGCCGAGTTGCCGCTCAAGCAAGCCGTACAACTCACCGCCCAGATCAGCGGCGAGAGTCGCAAAGAGCTGTATCAATTGGCGTTGGATATGAAGGACGCGTCAGAATAGCATTCTGATACTAAACGTTATTTTCCACACTTAGTTGCCTCCACGGGATTTGCCCAACAGCAAATCCTTGACAGGTTCTGTCACAATCAATAACATATATATAGGATAAATGTTATGTGTCGTGCATTTCGCGACGCAGCGCAGACATCCTTATCGCTTTCTTTAATCCAGAATAGGTTGCATACCTGTTATGGAAAACCCACCCCTCACTCCAAGGAAAATTATGAGCTTGTACGAAGAAATTGGCGGCGAAGCTGCCGTAAACGCCGCTGTAGATATTTTTTATCGCAAAGTATTGAAAGATGCTCGCATCAACTACTTCTTTACCGATGTCGATATGGTACGACAAGCCGCCAAACAAAAAGCCTTTTTGACCATGGCATTCGGCGGCCCTCATAGCTACACAGGCGAAGATATGCGTAAAGGTCACGCACACTTGGTCGCACGCGGCTTGAACGACAGTCATTTTGATGCGGTGATGGAAAACATTGCTGCCACGTTGACGGAATTGAATGTACCCGCCAACCTGATTGCCCAAGCAGCCGCCATCGCAGAAAGCACACGCAACGACGTGCTCGGCAAGTAAGCAAGTCTGTCTATGCCTAATATCCTTTACGCTGGACAGTCCTACACGTGCGAAGGGCAATCCGTACTGGATTGCCTGACGGCGCAAGGTGTTAGTATCCCCGCCTCTTGTCGTGCAGGATCTTGTCAAACTTGTTTGATGTGCGCGGTCAGCGGCACACTGCCTAAGCAATCTCAGCGTGGATTAAAGCCCACTTTGGTGGCACAACATTATTTCAAAGCCTGTTCCTGCTATCCAGAGACAGACCTCGAAGTCCAACTCCCCAATACCGCGTTAGGCAAAATTGACGCGCAAGTTGTTAGCCTAGACGCGCTCAATAACGAAATTATCGGCGTACGCCTCCGCCCCGTTTCACCCTTCCCCTATCACGCGGGACAGTTTATCAACCTCTATCAAAACGACAGTACCGCCCGCTGCTATTCCTTGGCCAGTGTGCCGAGCATAGACGACACCTTGACTCTACACGTGCGACGCGTGCCCAATGGCGTGGTCAGCAACTGGATTGCGGATCAACTCAAGGTCGGTGATACCGTCGCGATTTCAGCGGCATCAGGTGATTGTTTTTATGTCGCAGGGCAACCCGCGCAAAACATACTGTTGGTTGGCACAGGCTCAGGACTCGCGCCGCTGTATGGCATCGTGCGCGACGCGCTGCAACAAGGTCATCAGGGCGACATCGGCTTGTATCACGGCAGCACGCAGATTGCGGGGCTGTACTTGGTTGAGGCACTGCGCGACTTAGCGCAAGCGCATCCTAATTTTCACTACATCCCTTGCATCTCGGATGAAGTGCCGCCTGCGGATTACCGTCATGGCATGGTGCTAGACGTGGTGTTGAAAGACTTGCCCGACCTAAAAGGGTATCGCGTGTTTTTATGTGGCAATCCCAATATGGTCAAAGCTGCGCAACAAGAAGCCTTCTTCGCGGGCGCATCCTTGCGTGACATTTTTGCCGATCCGTTTTAATCTCGCCCCCTGACAGCATACGGGGGGAAAGAAATGGAAAAGGAATTTTGGATCACACGCTGGGCACAACAAGAAATCGGCTTTCATCTGCCAGAAGTCAATCCGCATTTGCTCCAACACTGGACGACCCTCGCGCCTCACTCGAGTCACCATGTCTTTGTGCCACTGTGTGGCAAAACCCGCGACATGGTTTGGCTGCGACAACAAGGCTGCACGGTGTTGGGCGTGGAACTCAGCGACCTCGCGGTGGCTGCCTTCTTTGCGGAAAATGGTCACACCCCGCAAGCCATTCCTCACCCCGCCTTTGACACTCACGAAGCCGACGGCATACGCCTACTCTGCGGCGACTTCTTCGACTTAACCCCCGACGATATGGCCGACGTGACCGTCGTGTATGACCGCGCCTCCATGGTCGCTTTGCCGCCCGACATGCGCACACGCTACGTGCGACACCTCCTCCACATCCTGCCCGCAGGCGCACAAATCCTGCTCGTCACATTTGACTACCCCCAAGCCGCCATGTCAGGTCCGCCCTTTGCGGTTTCCCCCGACGAAGTGCTCGCTCACTATCGTGCACACGCCGATGTGCAAATGCTCGCCCAACAAGATGTCCTCGCCGAGAACCCTCGCTTCCAACAACGCGGCATCGACCGCTTGTTTGAGAATATCTTCCTAATCAGAAAATACTAAGCGGTTCATCAAAGACCATTCGTCCAATCTCACCTCAATAAGCGATGGCTTGCAGCACAGCGAATCGCGCTTACGATGAACTTGCAAAAAGAGGACGTGGATCTTCCTTTTTTAGGTTCGCGCTTAAGTCTGGATGTCCTATTGCTTTTGTGTCATTATCTGTTGCCGCTTCCTGAGTTGCTTGGTTTGCAAGATAAAGACAATTACACCTCTGGCGAGGTTGCATCGTAATTAAATCAAATGGTTATTGCTTTTTCGTGGGGGTTGTTGTCTCCCGAAACGTGAGTGCTGCGCAGTTGGGTTATTTTGATAATACAAGGAGAGAAAGACATGCAAAAACAATCAGTCGCAATCGTTGGCTTGGGTAGAGTGGGTTCCGTTTTTCTGGAAAAATTACTAGGGCAATCCGACAAGGGAATTGCAATCATCGCGGTTGCGGAAAAAGGGGAGACGGCAGGTGCTGCACTCGCCAAAGCACATGGGATAGACAATTTCACTTTGGATCAATTGATTGCCAAAAGTACCAATATTGACATTCTGTTTGAACTCACAGGATCGGCTGATGTGCGTCAGGAGCTTAGGGATAAGTTGATGGCTTCGGGCAATCATCACACGGTGATTGCCACGGAAGGCATTGCTTCATTGATTTGGGTGTTGATTTCTGACGGTGAAAACTTGCCCGATGTGCATGGAAAAACAGGTTATTGATCGTCCACTGCGCGCCACCATGCGTTCAAAAATGTAGCTTGTATGAAGTGAGTGGGGTCAGAGAGCATCCTCATCACTGCGCGACATATAGGCTGCCGACCTCAATAGCTGATAGTCTGTTTCTAAATTTATTTATCCTAAACGAGTGATCCTGTTTTCCGCTAAACCCATTCCCTGTGCAAAGTAGGCTGCACTTCGTGGGTTCTTACTGTCACGAATTGCCCAATCAATATCGCGTTCGTAGCGGTTTATTTTCTTATGGCCCACATCCTATTCATTTCCGACCTTCATCTCTCCGCTGACCAACCCGATATCACGGCGGCATTTGGGCGTTTCATCTCCAACCACGCACCGCACGCGGAGGCAGTGTATATCTTGGGGGATTTATTTGAATACTGGGCGGGGGATGATGATTTGGGTGAGTTGTTTCATCGGGAAATCATCGCTGCGTTGCGCACAATACCGCAATTTTTTGTGATGCGCGGCAATCGTGATGTGTTGCTAGGTACGGCGTTTGCTGAAGCGACGGGCGCGACCTTGTTGGATGATCCAACGTTAATTGACTTGTATGGCACACCCACCTTGCTCAGTCATGGCGATTTGCTGTGTACCGATGACCACGCTTATCAACAATTTCGCACCCAAGTGCATAGTGCGGATTTTCAACAAGACTTTCTCGCTAAACCCTTAGTCGAGCGCAAAGCATGGATTACGCAGCTTCGCGCCCGCAGTCAGCAGGAAAAACAAAGCAAAACCAGCGCGATTATGGATGTGAACGACCTCGCCGTTGACGATTTGTTACGTCAACACGGCTATCCCCGTTTGATACACGGCCACACTCACCGCCCCGATTTTCACCTCCATCACGTTGATGACCACCGTTGCGAACGCTGGGTGTTAGCAGATTGGCACGCGCAAGGCTCCGTATTGCGTTGTGATAAGACTGGATGTCGAGTGGTGTCGTGCTAAAGCCGCGTTTGACCGCATGTCATTCGGCATATACTGCGCGCTCACCTCTCACCTATTGAGTTCATGAAACGTTTTTTATTTCGATACAAACGCTTGTTGGCGGTGGCGATGTTTTTGGGTGTATTGCTGGCCATATTTCAGTTGTCAGGGCTGCGTGGTCACTTCAATTTGGTTTTTTTGCAACAGCAAATCTTGGCGAGTCGCGGTACGGGGCTATTGATTTTTGTGATGTTGTTTGCTTTGGGGAATTTAATTCAAATTCCTGGCTGGATATTTCTGGCGGCAGCTGTACTGACCATGGGGCAAGTATGGGGTGGGCTGGCAACGTATTTCGCCGCGACAGTGTCTTGTCTATTTACCTTCGTCGTCATTCGAGGCATAGGCGGCGACGCGCTCCGCACGCTGAAAAGTCCGCTGGCAACACGATTGATGCGTCAATTGGATACGCACCCCATACGCAGCGTGGTGTTGCTACGGATGTTATTTCAAACCGTCCCCGCGCTGAACTATGCCCTTGCCTTGTCGGGAATTTCATTCTGGAAATACTTGGTCGGTACTTTGCTCGGACTACCCTTGCCCATTGCATTGTATTGCCTGTTCTTTGATTATTTAGCCAAAGCCTTGAAGTGGTTATAAATGCAGGGAAAATTTGGGGCATTTCCCTCGTCGAACTTTACGTTTAAAGTGGACATCCGCAGATAAATTGCGCAAAATTCGCCCCCCGTTAAAACGAGTAAGAAAAGCATGACAAACTTCAAAAATATCAACGTGTCAGAGTTAGAAGCCATGTTGGCAAAAGGCAATGTACGCTTGCTGGATGTGCGCACTGAGGCAGAAACGGCACGCGGGATGATTCCTCGTGGCGAAAAGCTGCCCCTGCATTTATTGCCGATTCAGCTTAATGGCATGGGCAAAAATGCGACGATCGTGTTTTATTGCCAAGTCGGTGGGCGTTCTGCACAGGCTGCTGCGTTTGCTGCTTCAAATGGTTACACGGATGTGTATAACTTGCAAGGCGGCATTTTGGCTTGGGCGCAAGCTGGCTTGCCTTTGGCGGCATAATGCACCGCGTCGATGTCGAGCTAGACGTGCGCCAATTGGCATGTCCTTTGCCTATTCTGCGCGCCAAAAAGGCTTTGTCCACCATGAGTAGCGGTCAGGTGATCCGCATTGTGGCAACCGATCCTGAGTCCCCGAAAGATTTTGAGGTATTTTGCCGCCAAACGCGCAATGAGTTGCTGTCCTCCAGCGCGCAAGGAGAGGAATTTACCTTTCTCATTCGCCGCGTCACATGAGTTGCATGAAATTTATATCGCGCCCGTGTTTGCAACCTATCCTAGGTCAGCAAGAATGACGCATTTTCAAGCAATTATGCGTTTGCCCATTATTAAATTTCTGGGTGTAGGGGCGTTAAATACCCTGTTCGGTTACGGTCTGTATGCGGGCTTGGTACTGGCGCATGTCCCTTATTTAATCGCCCTGTTGATGGCAACGGTAGCAGGGGTCACGTTTAATTACTTTAGCTTTGGGCGTATGGTATTCAAGGCGAATGGCGGCTGGTGGGTGTTCGGTAAGTTTATCGTTGCCTACAGTGTGGTGTATATCATGAATGCGTTTTTGCTCGACAAGCTGACGCACGATTTCGGTCTCAATCCCTATTGGGGGCAATTGGTTTGTTTACCTGCCAATGTGGGCGTAAGTTGGGGTTTGATGCGCTACTGGGTTTATAAAAAAGATGAATGAAATAAAGAATAATAAACGCATTAGCATCGTTACGCCTTGCTACAACGAAGCGGACAATATTGACGAGCTTTGCCAGCGTATTACCGCCGTCATGAGTTCGTTGCCCTATCAATACGACCATATCCTGATCGACAATTGTTCCACCGATGAAACGGTGGCAAAAATCAAAGAAAAAGCCGCGCGAGACAAACGCATTAAGTTGATCGTCAATGCGCGCAATTTTGGACATATACGCTCACCTTTCCATGCGATTTTGCAGTCCGATGCGGACGCGTGCGTACTCATTGCCGCTGACTTGCAAGACCCACCCGAAATGATTGTGGAGTTCGTGCGTAAGTGGGAGCAAGGCTATAAAACGGTTTTGGCGGTGAAGCCAGAAAGCGAAGAGTCATCGCTGATGTTTTATCTGCGCAAAACTTATTACCGTTTTATCACCCGAATTTCCGAAGTGCCGCTGGTGCAAAATGCGACGGGGGCAGGGCTGTTTGACCGCGTGGTGCTGGATACGCTACGTCGCATCAATGATCCCTACCCGTATTTTCGCGGCTTGCTGTGCGAGATAGGCTTTCCAATCGCGGTGGTGCCGTTTAAGCAGCCCCGCAGACAACGCGGCATCACCAAAAATAATTTTTACACCCTGTATGACATCGCCATGCTGGGGATTACCAATCACTCCAAAGTGCCTCTGCGGCTAATGACCATCAGTGGTTTTATTTTGGCACTCTTGAGTCTGATGGTGGCGTTTTTCTTTTTGGTTGCGAAGTTATTGTACTGGGATGCTTTTCAGTTGGGTACAGCTCCCATTGTGATTGGTATTTTCTTTTTTGGGGCAGTACAAGCTTTCTTTATTGGTTTATTGGGCGAATACATAGGCTCGATTCATACTCAAGTGCGCAATATGCCCTTGGTGGTAGAGATGGAAAGAGTGAATTTTGAACCTAGTGATTTGTCCGCTCACCCCTCGCGTCACACCGAGCTGTGACCGTTTTGACTTTGCTTATTGAGGATCTCTCTTGAAAATAAACCGCACTTCCTTGCTGTTATGGCTGGCCGCACTCAGCTTTTTGCCCGCATTAGGCTTTTACATGGTGGGCGAAGAAGGCAGCTATACCATCATCGCGCTGGAAATGTGGCATAGCAAAGCTTGGCTGCTGCAAACGATTTATGGCGAAAATTTGTATCGTCCCCCTTTGATTACTTGGCTGATGTTGCCGATTACCGCCCTGACGGGCTGGGCGCATGTGTTGGTGGCATTGCGTATTGTCACCGTGGCGGCGACCTTGGGCATGGCGGCGTGGTTGTATTGGTTGTCACGCAGATTGTTTGGGGACAAGGCTTTCGCGCTCTTTGCTGCGTTGAGTTTATTGTCGCTGGCGGATTTATTGCTGTATCGCGGCTGGCTGTCTTACACTGATCCTTTGTTTGGCTTCTTTATTTTTGGGGCAATCGCCTGTCTGTGGGTAGCCTGTACGGAACGGCATAAAGGCTGGTTAGCGTTGTCCGTTTTGATGATAGGCTGCGCACTCCTCACCAAAGTATTCACCGCCTATATTTTTTATGCCACCGCGCTGTTGGCATTGTTTTGGCAACGTCCCTATCGTGCTTTCTTGCTGTCACCTGCCGCCTTGTTGATTTTAGGAACATCGCTCATCGTGCCTTACATTTGGTTTGCCAGCTTGCCGCAACTCAGTGGGCAAAGCGGCTCCATGACGAACGAAATTTTACGTAAACTTTCCGCACAAGATGGCATGGCTTACGTGCAACGGCTGTTCACTTACCCATTGGAAACCTTGATGTGGCTGGCACCCGCGCCGCTGTTGGCGGGCTATCTGAGCTTGCGCAAACGTGTGCAACAGGAACCGATGCCTGCGCATTTTCAAACGGCGTGTTGGATCGTCGCCTTGTCCATCTTGCCTTATTGGTTAGCACCACAAGGCGCAATTCGTTATCTTGTGCCTGTTTATCCTTTGATTGCCTTGGTCAGTGCGCGCTTAATTTGGCGCAGCGGTGCGAATGGGCAGCAATTAGCGTTGCGTTGGTTTGCTGGGCTGATTGCGGTGAAATGGCTGTTCGTGCTGGTGTTGTTCCCCTATTACCAAAGCCATTATCGCGGGGAAAATTACGTCAAAACCGCGCACCAGCTGCATCAAAAAACGGCGGGTTATCCCTTGTATGCCAATGACGTGCGCTCCATCGGGCTCAATATCATCGGGCAACTGGACTTAGATCGCTTGCCCCAACCCCTGATTTATACCCCGCCTGCTGACTGGGATAATGGCTTTTTATTGACGGGGGATGCGACCCATCAGGGCAGCCAATTCGTCGAAAAGATAGTCGTGGCAAAAGATGAAATTTACCTATTTTGTCGTGGCGCAGCTTGTTTGAGTGTTGCACATCCTTAGCCACAGGAACGAACTTGTGCCAAGAAACGAGACGCATCCTCGTATGCTCGCCCGAACGAAGGGGGAAGTTTCATCTGGCGATAAGGAAGCTCTCGATTTATCGGCGGTCATTACAGCTTATAAACTGGAATCCAGTCCAAATAAAACATAATGCCCCCGCGAAGGCGGGGGCACGGAGCTAGGGAAACGCTGATTAAATCCGTTCGCCCTGAGCCGAGAGCTTGTCGAACGGTCGAAAGGTGGGTGGATTTAACACACTGATTTTATTAAATCTTCCATTCATGGTTCGACTGGCTCGCCACAAACGGAAGACTTAATCAGTGTCCCCCTAGATTAACCAGTCAATTATATTGAGTTATTGCTACAACCTAATTGTGGTAGAAAGCAACCAAACCCGCAGTGGGATCTATGTACACGACATCGTTCTTTCCATCGCTGTTGATGTCTCCAGTCACCAAGCCGTGTAAGTTGTTCAACGAATAGTTTGGTATTGGATACAGGAATTCGGCCTGCATCGTGCCATTTGCCAGTTGTTGATAGGTTCCCATCATTCCCCACCCATTATGCAGTGTGATGATGTCTTTGCGTCCATCGCCTGTAATATCGGCGATTTCGATAGCACTAGGAATATCATAAGAGGTATAGCTAACAGCGGGATTGATTGTGCCGAGCAAGCCTTGTGAGAAAACGCCTATCATTGAACTCGGTCTGTTGCCGCCATAGGTGACAACAATGTCATTTAAAGTGTCGCCCGTAACATCTCCGACTGCCACGCCCCAAATAGGCAGTACGCCAGCAATGGTGTAATAAACGGGGGCGTTGAAAATGCCCGCCACGGTTTGAGTGAGTACCCCGACGGATGTTCCCGAGACGACAATGTCGATTAACCCGTCATTATTCACATCCCCAACATCAAGGTCAGTCGCACCCGTTATAGGGTAAGGCACGGATGCATTGAGTGTTCCCCCTACATTTTGTAGCCAAATGCTGGCGGTTAATCCACTACCAACGCCGACAATATCTTGCTTGCCATCGTTATTGAGGTCTGCAATGCGTATCTTCCCAGAATCGAGTGATGCGTAAACGACACCTGGATTCAGTCCACCTAAGGCATTTTGAGTCATGACTTCAATGCCACAACCTGTATTTCCGATAGCAACATCTTGTTTGCCATCATTGTTAATATCACCCACTGCCACGCTGGTGGCACGACAGCTAATCGTACTGGTTGTTGCGTAAAGGATAGGGGGGTTTAATCCCCCTGTCGCATTTTGAATAAATACCAACAGTTTATAGTCTGTGGGGGCGGCAAGGCCAGTTATTACTGATGCTGATGAAGTGGTCACGACCACATCATTTTTGCCATCACCGTTTACATCACCAATGGCAACACCTTCCGTAGGAGAGCCTATGGTGGTTGTGCGCGGATTCATTAAAACACTGGCATTGGTGGTAAAACTCCAGGTGTAATTGCTTACTAAAGGATTGCCTGCTAAGTCCTTAACCCCATTTGTGATAGTCGCGGTATAAGTGGTCAGTGGTGCAAGACGCGCAGTCGGGGTAAATGCAGCCGTCAAGCCAGAATAAGTTACGGTTCCTGCAACGGGCAGTCCCGTGCCGTCTGTGATTCTAAATGTGGATGCCGTGACTGTAGCGGGATCAATAGGCTCGCTAAAGGTAGCTGAAATCGTCGAGGACGCAGCAAGTGTGTTTGAATTGCTGAGTGGATTGGTCGATAAAACGCTAGGCGGAAGGGTATCAGGCAGTGCCGTGAGTACAAGATGTATGGTTGAGCCATTAGCTTGTTGAATGTCTGACGAAATAGGGGTGAGACGACCATTAACATCGATTCTGTATCGGTCTTGGGTCGTGGTGAGCAACACCCCTAGTGTGTTATAGGACCTATCCATCATGTTAACAATTGCCGTATTGGCAGTGTCCGCCTCAATCACAAAGCTCATGACATCCTTGCCAGTAGGCACGGTCTTCGTACTATCAAAAAAATTATTTAAAGTACCCATCGAACCTGTATTCCCAACTTTTACTTGGGCGGGAATAACAGGGGGGCTGATATACACACTGTAATCGCCACCTGTAATCGCTCTGCCGAGTGGCACATAGTTTGCGTCATAGTAATCAATCGCGTTGCCTGTGATGACGGAGGGGAGGCAATTAGTAAGATTAATTGTCTGCGTCGATGCGACAGACACGCCTGAAACGCCTTCAAACACGGCTGAAGCGGGCATTAAATTAACCATGCCAGCGTTGCCGCTACATGAACCAGAGACGACGTAATTCGCTAATGAACCGCGTGCAATATAGGCATTCATCCCATTTTGCAGGGGAAAAGAGAGTGTTGAAACAACCGCTGCACTGGGAGCCGCTGAGCCGCCACCCCCTCCGCCACCACATCCCACTAATGTCAAGACAGACAAAAAGACCAAGACCATCCCGCTATTTTTAATGTTCATTTATATTCCAATATTGTTGGGGAAAAGCAAAGATTTCAGGCAATCTACATAGACCTTTGATCTGGTCTGGGTATTGCGAAGCGCGCAGTGTAATCTCAAAATGTACTACGTTCAAGGTTCGAACTGGGGGTAGAATCAAATTTCAATATCCTGTCGCAATATTCATTGCGACACGTTTTGATATTAGGTACTCACCATGACCATCGCACTCCTGCCTCCCACGTACCTTGACCCTGCTTATCTTGCTGAAGCCGTGCAGCAACAGGGTTATGGCGTACTGAGTCCGAACGGATTCAGTGCTTTTATTGCCCACCCCTTATCAGATTGGATGAGGTTGAAACCCAGCTGGAATCAGTTGCCTCCCGATCAGTTTTTGAAAGATGGGGGCAGTTATCGGCAGCGACGACATGCCAGTTTCCAAGTGACGGCGGACACCGTCACACTCGTCCCGCATCGCGCGCATTATCAGCCGCTGGCGTACAACGCCTTGCATGGCGGCATGTTGCGCCTATTCGATCCCATGTTGCCCGATACGATTGCACCCCCTGTGTGGTCGGCTTTGTTGTGCAGCCTCGCTCAGGTCTGTTCCGTCCTCAAAGGCGAGCAAACTTGGTTTGTTGAGGCACATCAATTTCGCATCGACACTTTGCACGGCATCGGTCGCCCCACCCCAGAAGGTGCGCATCGAGATGGCGTAGATTTTGTGGCGATTTTGTTGGTCGGGCGCGAACAGGTTAGCGGGGGCGAAAGTCGGATTTTTGAAGCCCAGGGACGGCATGGCGAGCGTTTTACCTTGATGGAAGCAGGGACGCTGTTGTTGCTGGACGACCATCGCGTCATCCATGAATCCACCCCGATTCAACCCACCGCCGCAGGCGGGCATCGCGATACCTTGGTACTGACTTTTAGATCGGGAGGGTTTTTAGAACCAGCTAAGGACGATAATGTGGATCGAAGTTGAAGCTATGGCGAAATACCCCTTTGGGATGTAAATTCGCCGTTCTGCACACATCTGTCCCCTGTGCTGTTTATCCTTTGATGAGCACTTGTCAAAGCATGGGATAAAGCGTTTAATTCTGTCCGCATTGCGCCGCATGAAAGGGGTTATTCCTTCGACTTCAAAAAAACTATGCTGGCTGGGTTGCACGGCACTTTTTCCATTTAATACATATATTTAGGCTTCATACCAAGTGTCTACTGATTTCAGTGTTACCAAGTTCCTCCGTTGGACAACTGTTGGTGTCATGCTTATGTTCGTAGTCTATGCTGGCATAATAATAGCTGCCACTTGGCCAATCTCCGAACTTTCAATTGCAAAGGTTGGTACATTCGGTGATAGTTTCGGTCCGTTAACTTCTTTATTCACTGGCCTTGGTTTTGCTGGTCTGCTTGCCACAGTGTTTCTTCAGCGAGAAGAATTGAAACTGAATCGCAGCGAACTGAAAGAAACTCGAAGTGAGATTCAGCTACAAAACCAGACGTTTCACCGTCAACGATTTGAGGATGCTTTCTACCAGATGTTAAAGCTTTACAAAGATAACTTGCGTGAGTTGTCTACCAGACCGCATGAAGGTGATTCTCACAGAGTCTCAGGTATCGATGCACTGAAATTCCTAAACACAAAATTTGAAAAGGCATGGGATAAGCATTTGTTTCACAAATTCCCTGAGGAGGAAGGCGAACGTAGCGAGTACCTCTACGTTCTTGTTTCAACCATTAAGTCTGTTTTTGTTCGACAGACTAGATATGTCGAAACGCTATCGAGCATTCTCGTCCTCATAGAGGATGAGTGCACACCATCCGACCGAAAAGAAACATACTGGCGGATACTTGCATCACAACTCACTTCTTATGAAATCAAGTATCTGTTCTACCAAGCACTAATAGCTCCTGAATTCACGCCGCTTAGGAACATGATGTTTCAATCAACAGTTCTTCAAGACAGACTCGCCACGTTAGATATTCCCGACCCTCATCGAAGAAGCTTTGAAGCCATCTGGAACATCAAGCTGCCCAAGATGAGAAATCAATTTACATCACCACTTTCCAGCGCGCAAATTAAAATGGCACGCAAACTGATACAGAAGAGACGGAATGAAGAGCTCGCACACGGGCACGACACGAAGGACGGCGTGGAATCGAGCATCAATGTGTCTCCATGAAACCAAACCCAGCGGTCGTCCCCATTCGCTTCGCTCTCTGGGCACAGCGTGGTGAGGCTGCGCGGCGGTCTGTTAAGTCTTCGTAGGACACATTCCTTCGTGCCGTATGTCGCTACTCTTTACTCATCATCATTCGGTGTAACACCCCCCGCTTCTCACAAAACCAAATAGTTAGCACTCTATTTCTAGTCGTCATTTAATCTCCCTCAACAACATCCGCTTTACTTTCAAACGCCTGTTTGATACGCTCGCCCGCTGTTTTGCGAGGTCGCATTTAACCCATTTTTGCCGTTTGCTTTCTGCGGGCGGTTTTTTCAGGATACTCACATGAAATTCCCAATTGTACTGATGGCGGCATTATTGACCGCGTGTGGCGGTGGCGATAAACCCGCAGCGGGTCCAGCAGGTGCGGCGATGCCACCACCTGAAGTGGATGTCATCACGGTCAGTCGTGGCAGTGCGACGTTGACGCAGGATTTGCCAGGGCGGTTGCAGGCGTTTCGCACGGCGCAGGTGCGTGCGCGCGTAGAAGGGGTGATTGAAAAGCGGGTTTTTGAGGAAGGGAGCGAAGTGAAAGCGGGGCAGTCGTTGTTCCATATCAATGCGCGCACCCACCAAGCGGCATTGGAATCGGCTAAAGCAGATTTGCTCATCGCCCAGCAAACCGTGGCGCGCTATCAACCTTTGCTGGTCATCAAAGCCGTCAGCCAACAGGAATTTGATTGGGCGGCGGCAAAAGTAAAGCAAGCGCAAGCTGCGTTAACGCGTGCCGAAGAAGATATGGAAAATTCCCATGTTCCCGCCGCTATTTCGGGGCATATCGGGCGCAGTCTCGTCACAGAAGGTGCGTTTGTGGGCAAAGGCGAAGCCACTTTATTGGCGACGATTGAGCAGCTTGATCCAATTTACGCCAACTTTACCCAATCGGGCGGGGATTTATTGCGCTTGCAACAGGCGATTAAGCAAGGCAAATTAAAACGCAGCGACTCAGCCAGCGTGGAATTGTTGTTGGAAGACGGCAGCGTGTATCCCGCTAAAGGCAAATTGTTTTTCACCGATTTAGCCGTGGATCCCAGCACGGGCGCGGTATCGGTGCGGGCGGAATTCCCTAATCCTAATCGCGATTTGTTGCCTGGTATGTTTGTCCGCGTACGCTTCCCGCAAGCGGTATCCGAAAACGCGCTGCGTGTGCCACAACGTGCGGTGCAAGCCAACGGCCAAGGGCAGTTTGTGATGGTGGTGAATGCGGAAGGCAAAGCCACACCGCAGCCAATTAAAACCAGCGGCATGTCTGGTACGGATTTTATCGTTGCGGATGGGCTAAAAGGCGGCGAACAAGTGATTGTCAATGGCTTGCAAAAAGCTCGCCCTGGTACGGTGGTCAAACCCGTGCCTTTGGGGGCACCCGCTTCTGGTGTAGCACCTAGCTCAAGCGTTGTAGCCACTGGACGCATGGCGCACTATTGATTCGGCCAAGTGAAGTTTGAAGCATATGTGAAAATTTTCGCTATATTTCACATATAGTTATCTGCGAAAAAGTTCAAACATAATCTGGCCGTATCTATAGTGTTCAGTCCCCTCGCCCGCTTGCGGGAGAGGGTTGGGGAGAGGGTAATTTTGATTTTGGGGCACGCTCCCTCTCCCCTGCCCCTCTCCCACGAGTGGGCGAGGGGAGTAAAAGCAAAGTGTTGCACAGATTTTTACCTTAAGTTGATGCTGGTTCCCGCATCTGCTGTTATGTTCACTAATCGGTAAGCTATTATGTTTGCAAAGTTTTTTATTGACCGCCCCATTTTTGCATGGGTCATCGCGCTGATTATCTTGTTGGGCGGCGGTTTGGCGTTGTACAAACTGCCTGTCGCGCAATATCCTGCCGTCGCGCCGCCCGCGTTGTCTGTCTCGATTACCTATCCTGGGGCATCGGCGCAAGTGATTGAGGAAACCACGGTCGCACTGCTGGAACAGGAAATGAACGGCATCGAGCATTTGCGCTATTTGGAATCCGCTTCGGAATTAGGCACGGGCAGCATTACCCTGACTTTTGAAACAGGCACGAATCTTGATTTGGCGGCGGTAGAAACCCAAAATCGCATCAAACGTGTCGAAGCGCGCTTGCCCGACGAAGTCCGTCGCCTAGGCATTACCGTCGCCAAAACCGCGCGTAACTATGTGATGTTTATCTCGCTCTTTTCACCCGATAAAAGTTTGGATGAAGTGGCGTTAGGCAGCTACGTCAGTGCGTCGGTTCTGGACAGCATCCGTCGTGTGCCAGGTGTGGGCGAAGCCTTGTTATTCGGCACGGAATACTCCATGCGCTTGTGGTTGCAACCTGAAAAATTGCAAAGCTACAACCTTTCACCCGCCGATGTGTCACGTGCGGTGCGGGCGCAAAATTCGCAATTGGCGACGGGGGAATTAGGACAATTGCCGTCCGCCAAAGGGCAAGAACTTAACGCCGTGATCGTCACCCGCAGCCGTTTATCTTCGCCCGAAGAATTTGGCAATATCATCATTCGCACCAATCCAGACGGCTCGTCCTTGCGAGTCAAAGATGTGGCACGGGTGGAATTGGGCGCGCAGGAGTATTCACGTTCGGCGCGCATCGACGGACAACCTGCCGCGAATATCGCCATTCGGCTAACGCCTGATGCCAATGCGCTGAAAACGGTCGCGGCGGTCAATGCCAAAATGACCGAATTAGCCCCGTTTTTCCCCAAAGGCATTAGTTGGGTCGTGCCTTACGACACCTCAAAATTTATCGACATTTCCATCAAAGAAGTGCTGAAAAGTCTCGCCGAAGCTTTGTTGCTGGTGGTGTTGGTGATGTATTTGTTCTTGGAAAATGCCCGTGCCACGCTGATTCCCGCCATTGTGATTCCCATCGCCTTGGTGGGCGCGCTGGTCGGGCTGTTTTTGCTGGGTTATTCGATTAACGTGCTGACCCTGTTTGCCATGGTGTTGGCAATCGGCATTGTGGTCGATGATGCCATTGTGGTGGTGGAAAACGTCGAGCGGATTATGCGCACCGAAGGCTTGTCGCCGCGTGATGCCACCCGCAAGGCGATGGATCAAATCGTCGGTGCGATTATCGCGATTACCTTGGTGTTGTCGGCGGTATTTATTCCGATGGCGTTTTTCTCAGGATCCACGGGGGCGATTTATCGCCAGTTTGCCGTCACGTTGGTGTTGACCATGTGTTTCTCGGCGTTGATGGCGTTGACCCTGACACCCGCGCTGTGTGCCACCTTGCTGAAACATGATGCGGTGGTGGCGGAACATCATGGCTTCTTTGGCTGGTTTAATCGCTTTTTTGCTCGCATGACCGCAGGCTATACCGCCAGTGTGCAAAAAATTATCCAAAAGACAGGACGTTATCTGGTGGTGTATGGCGTGATTTTTGTGGCGATGGGCGGGCTATTTACGCAATTGCCAGGGAGCTTTTTGCCCCAAGAAGATCAAGGCTACTTTGTCAATATGGTGCAGCTCCCACCAGGTGCGACGCAGCAACGTACTTTGGAAGTCTTGAGCCAAGTAGAAGACTATTACCGCAAATTGCCTGAAGTGGAGCATGTCATTGGCATCGCGGGCTTCTCGTTCTTTGGTCGTGGGCAAAATGCCGCGATTGCGTTTGTGCGACTCAAAGATTGGGATCAACGCAAATCCGAAGAGAGTTCGTCTCTGAGTATTGTTGGCAAAGCCAATGCGGCATTTTCGCGCATCAAACAAGCCATGATTTTTGCCATTAACCCCCCCCCGATTCCTGAGTTGGCGGCGGTAGGTGGCTTCGATTTTCGCTTGCAAGATCGCGGTGGCATGGGGCGAGAAAAGTTGCTGGAAGCGCGCCAATTGGTGTTGGGATTGGCTTCCAAGAGTCCCATCTTGGCGGGCGTGCGCCCAGAAGGACAAGAAGCCAGCGCGCAATTGTTATTGGACATTGACCGCCTAAAAGCGGAAGCACTCGGCGTGTCCATGACCGATTTGAATGACACCTTGCAAACCACCTTGGGCGTGGCGTACATCAATGACTTTGTGCGCCAGGGACGCGTGTTACGGGTGCAAATGCAGGCGGATGCGAGTCTGCGCCGCACGCCACAAGATATTTTGAAGTTGTCGATACGCAACAACAAAGGGCAAATGGTGGCTTTGTCAGAATTAGCCACACCACGTTGGATCGTTGGCGCGCCGAAGTTGGATCGCTACAACAGCTTGCCTGCGATGAAAGTATCAGGCGGTGCTGCCCCAGGTCGCAGTACGGGTGAAGCGGTGGCGGAAATGGAAAAAATCGCCAAGCAGTTGCCGCCTGGGTTTGGCTTTGAATGGTCGGGGACTTCTTACGAAGAACGCCAATCAGGTTCGCAAGCCCCCGCACTGTTCGCTATTTCGCTATTCGTGGTGTTCTTATGTTTAGCGGCGTTGTACGAAAGTTGGTCGATTCCGTTTGCGGTGTTGTTAGTGGTGCCGCTGGGGATTTTCGGTGCGGTGTTGGCGGTGTATTTGCGTGAGTTACCCAATGACGTGTATTTCAAAGTGGGCTTAATAGCGATTATCGGTTTGTCATCCAAAAATGCGATTTTAATTATCGAGTTCGCGCGTAAGTTGCAAGACGAAGGCATGAGCTTGATGGACGCAATATTAGAATCTTGTCGATTGCGATTTAGACCGATTTTGATGACCTCCATCGCGTTTATCGTGGGTGTGTTGCCGTTGGCAATTTCCACAGGCGCGGGCGCGCAAAGCCGTCACGCCATCGGTACGGGCGTAATGGGCGGGATGATTGCTGCCACCGTGTTAGCGGTGTTTTTCGTTCCCGTATTCTTTGTGGTGGTCCGCCGCATCTTCCCTGGTCATGCCCGTACAGGAGCGCATCATGAATAAATATATCGACAAAAACATAACGCCATGCGCGATTCCCTCTCCCCCAGCCCCTCTCCCGCTTGCGGGCGAGGGGAGCCAGTGCGGTGGTGGGTATAGATTGGCTGGTGTATTCGGTCTTTTGTTGCTAACAGGCTGCGCCTTAACACCCGACTACCAACGCCCTGCCGCGCCTGTTTCGGCAAAATGGGTGAATCCCGCTGCGCAAGCTCCCAAGTTGGCTGATTTTGAGACGAATTTCCAAGATGATCGCCTGAAAAAACTGATTCAAGTCGCATTGGAAAACAATCGTGATTTGCGTATTGCCACGGCGCGTATTACCGAAGCGCGGGCGTTGTATGGCATACAACAAGCGGATGTGCTGCCTAATGTTACTGTTTACGGTAGCCGCACCGCTTCGTTGTCTCCCGCCAGCACGTCGTTTACGGGCAAAGCATTTCAAGCCAATCGCTATGACGTGGGTTTGAGTTTGGTCTCGTATGAGTTGGATTTTTGGGGGCGCGTCGGTCATTTGAATGAAGCCGCGAAAGCAAGTTTTTTTGCGACCCAAGCTGCACAGCAAGCCTTTCGCTTGTCCTTGATCGCCGAGGTGGTGAACAGCTATTTGGCGAGCGTGGAGCTGCGCGAACGCGTGGCATTGACCGATACCACGGTGCAAGCTCGTGCCACCAGCCGTGAATTGATAAACCAACGTCGCATCATGGGCGTGTCCAGCGACTTGGATTTTTTACAAGCGGATGGGGTATATCAAGCGGCTTTGGCGGAGCAAGCCAATTTACAACGTCAACTCAGCGTGGCCGAAAATGCTTTGGAGATGCTGATAGGCAAATCTGTTGCTGACATTAAAGACTTGCCCGCAGGTCGTCCTTTGGCAGCGCAAGCTATTCAGCCCGCCATGTTTGCCGATTTACCTGCCGAAGTGTTGTTGCAACGACCCGACGTGATGGCGGCGGAGCAAAAGCTGATCGCTGCCCATGCCAGTGTCGGTGCGGCACGCGTGGCATTTTTGCCGCGTATCAGCTTAACGGGTGGATTCGGCACAGCAAGTCGTACCTTGACGGGGTTATTTGGTGCCAATAGTCAGGCATGGAACTTCCAGCCGATGATGAGTTTGCCCTTGTTTGATGCGGGTCGTAGCGAAGGCAATGTTGATTTGGCAAAAGCGCGTGAAGTGGTCGCCGTGGCAGAATACGAAAAAACCATCCAACTGGCTTTCCGCGAAGTAGCGGATTTACTGAGTGCACGAGAAAATTACGCCAAACAGCTCTCCGCCCAACAAGCGAATCAAGACACGCAGCAGCAGCGGCTGAAATTGGTCGAAGCGCGCTTTAACGCGGGCGTGTCCAGCCATTTAGAAGTGTTGGATGCGCAGCGCGAATGTTATGCCGCCGAACAAACTACGCTACAAGTTCGCCGCGCTGCGTTGGTCGCCAATACCCAGTTGTACAAAGCCCTCGCGGGAGCTAACCAAGTGACGCAACCATGACCCAAGCACAGGAACAAACACGAGACCGACTGCTGACCGTCGCACGCCAAGTATTTTCGGAAGTGGGCTTTCAAAATGCCACAGTGCGTGAAATTTGCCGCCGTGCCGATGCCAATGTCGCCGCCGTCAATTATCACTTTGGCAGCAAAGATGGCTTGTTAGCCGAAGCTTTAAATTTCACCCAACTCAAAACCCTACAAACGGAAAATGCCGAAGCGGATGCTTGCCCAAAAGTACGCTTGCGCTTGTTTATTCACGCGTTCCTATCCATGTTGCTTGACGATGACCATCCTTCTTCACCTTGTCAAATTATGGCGCGTGAACTTGCCAATCCCTCGCCCGCGCTTGACCAAATTGTGCGTGATGCCCTCGCACCTTTACACGCTTTTTTAGACCAGTTGGTACACGAAATCGTCGGTGATGCCGTCACTGACATGCAACGTCGTTGCGTGGTGTCCAGTATTTTTGGGCAATGCGTACACTACAGCCACGCCCGCCCCGTACTACAACGCCTACATCCAGAACTTTGTTATGATGCCGCTGAAATTGCCGCCATCGCCGATCATATCGCTACGTTTTCTTTGGCAGGGATGAGTGGCATCAGTCTAAGCGTGAAAAAATAAGGCGAGGACACGCCGATCGAGCGTTAAGCAATTAACACGGAAGCAATCAAACTTGAGGGGAAATTTAATGTTAGAACGGCTTAAAGATTACAAAGAACTGATCGCCATCATCATTTTTTTCCTCAGCGGGGTGTTTTGGCTGCAAAGCACCTTCCCCAGCAAGAATGAAATGAAAACCGAACTGGTCTCTATTCGCTGTTTGTTGGACAGCTATATGAAATTGACTCAATTGCAAATTCTCAGCCAAGAGCAAGATAAGCAAGTCAATGAATTACGGCAAAAGCTCACTCAAGTCCCACCCGACAACGTCAGCGGCGGTCTGGCCATCTCACCCGCCATGCGGGCAGAGTTTGAACAATTGAAGCTTGATTACGCCACCAGCAGAAATCAATTGGGACAAACGACGCGGGATATGGCGAAAATACGCGATGAATTGGCGCGGGGCGTGTGTGGAAAGGTGGCACTATGAACAAGATTATCTTGGCGATTTTCACTCTGGCTCTGTTTTCCCAGCAGGCAAGCAGTGCCACGCTAAACGAGCTCATCAATAAAAACATCGGGGACGCGACGCAATCCTTTGACAAAATGCGCACGACAGCACTGCAACCCGCCAGCGCAGTGCAACTTTGGGTGCATGTCCGAGGCGATAGCCAAATAGCACTCGCACAAGAAATCTTGGCGCAAGTTGCCAAAACCACCTTCAAACAACAAATCGTCGAACAGAAACCGATTCAAAAAGTAGAGGCTGTGCCGCCCAAAAGCCAGTTGCGCTATTTTAAGAAACAAAACCAAGCGCAAGCTCAGGAGCTGTTTGATATGTTGCGCCAGCTGATTCCAGAACTCGAACTCAGTGATGTGTCGAGCAAATACGAAAAAGCGGGCTGGATCCGATCGGGGCATTTTGAGTTGTGGCTGGCACCAGATTTGACTAAGCTCCAGTCTCAGCCCTAATCCATCACCCCGCTGCTTCCAAACTCATTTCCAGTTCCAGCCAGCTTTCTTCTAATGCCGAGACTTTGGTTTCCAAGGTTTCGCGTTTGGCATTGAGTTGGGTGATAAAGTCGGGACTACGGGCGGTGTAGGTGTTGGGATCGCCGAGTTGTTGGTGAATATCCGCCAATTCGGTTTGGGCTTGATTGAGTTCCACTTCCAGTTTATTCAGCTTGGATTGCACGGCTTTGCGGTTGAACTTCGGTGCGGCTTTGGGTTTTTCCACCTTAACGGCTTGCACGGTTTCACGCGGGCGGCGGGCTTCAATCCACACTTTATAATCTTCCAAATCGCCATCGAACAAGGCCGCATTGCCATCGGCGACCAACCACAATTCGTCTGCCACGGCGCGGATCAAGCTGCGATCATGTGACACCAACACCACCGCGCCCGTGTACTCTTCCAACGCCAAGGTCAGCGCGTCGCGCATGTCCAAATCCAGATGGTTGGTCGGTTCGTCCAATAACAGCAAATGCGGCTTTTGCCACGCCAATAACGCCAACGCCAGCCGACTTTTTTCGCCGCCTGAAAAACTCGCCACGGGGCGGTCTTCGCTGTCGCCCGCCAAGCCAAAGCGTCCCAAAAACGTGCGCAACGCCAAGGTCGTTTCCTTGGGCGCGAGGCGTTCCATGTGTTGCAACGGGGTCGCTGCGCTGTCGAGGTTTTCCAGTTGATGTTGGGCGAAATAGCCGATACGCACATCGGGCGTGAGTTCCAATCGTCCCGAAGTCGCCGCCAATTCACCCACTAACAATTTGATTAAAGTGGACTTTCCCGCACCATTCGGACCGAGCAAGGCAATGCGCGCCCCAGCACGCAACAGCAAATCGACGTTTTGAAATAAAATTTTCGATGGACGCTCGCGCAGTGAATCCTTATCCCTCTCGCCCGCTTGCGGGAGAGAGTCGGAGAGAGGGAGGCGGGCATCCCCGCCTGAGCCGTAACCAAACCCCATTTTGTCCGCCCGCAACAACAAATCAGGGCTGCGTTCTGGGGCTTCGATTTCCAGTTCAAAATGTCCGTCGCTGACGTGGGCGGGGGCGATGCGGGTCAAGCGTTCCAAGGCTTTGACGCGGCTTTGCGCTTGTTTGGCTTTGGTGGCTTTAGCGCGGAAGCGGCGCACGAAATCTTCCAAATGGGCGATTTTGGCTTGTTGAGTTTGAAAGGCTTGGTTTTGCTGCGTGATTTTTTCGGCGCGGGCGCGTTCAAAATCGTCGTAATCGCCCGCATAACTGTCGATCACGCAGTCATGGACGTGCGCGATGCGATTCACCGTGGCGTTGAGAAATTCGCGGTCATGCGACACCAACAAAATGCTGCCCGCATAACGCGCCAAATACTGTTCCAACCACAAAATCGCCTCTAAATCCAAGTGATTGGTCGGCTCGTCCAACAGCAACAAATCCGCACGGTGCATCAACGCCCGCGCCAAATTCAAGCGCATCCGCCACCCGCCCGAAAAACTTTGCACGGGGCGTTGCAAACTGTCGGTGTCAAAACCCAAGCCATTCAACAACTGCGCGGCGCGGGCAGGTGCGCCATAACCATCAATGGATTCAAACAGATGCTGCGCTTCAAACCATGCCGCATCGTGCTGTTCCCGCGCCAAAGTTTTTTCCAATGATCGCAGTTGTACATCGCCGTCCAGCACAAATTCCAGCGCGGATTGGTCTGAACTGATGATTTCCTGTTCCACAAAGGCGATGGTTTTGCCGCTTTGCATCGACAGCTCACCGCCGTCAGGCTTGATTTCGCCGCGTATCAAACGGAATAACGTCGATTTGCCACAGCCATTTTTGCCCACCAGCCCCAGCCGTTGATTGGCAAAAACCTGCAAATTCGCCTGTTGCAACAGCGGAATCCCGCCCTGTAGATAAGTTAAATTAAGTATGTTTAGCATGGGGGGATGATAACAGAGGCGAGGGTATATCTTGAATGAGTGAAGCGGGTTGCAGCGAGGTTGTGTACAAGATGTCTCATAAAGTCGGTATTGAGCAAGAAGCAGTCGCAGCCATGGTTTATAGTGCAGCGAACACCGTTCACAATATTAAGGAGTTGAGATGAAATACGTTTTAATTATTCACGAAGTTGCGGATTATCTTGTGTGGAAGCGGATTTTTGACCATGCCGCCGAGTTGCGGAGAAACGCGGGGGAAATTCGCTACCAATTGTTGCGCGATGAACGTGATGCGGATCGTATCGTTCATTTTTCAGAATGGTCATCTTTGGACGTTGCGCGGCGTTTTTTTGAGTCGCCTGAGTTGGTCAAAATTAGGGAAAATGCAGGTGTGAAAGCCCCGCATTTTCTGTATTTAACCGAGTTGGCGCACGGGGTGTTATAGCGGGTATCGTCCGCAATAAATCTGGTTTGGAAACTCAGTTGATGGTCAATTTGCTAGGTTTCATCGTATGAATGCCGATTTACCCCCATCAATGCCGTTTCTAGCAGTCTGCCAGATTCAATGTGGGGGTAAAGGGGAAATGCTTACACGCCCATACAAACCAAATAGGGCGCGCTTTCATCTATTGCGGCGGTGGCGGTCGCACTGGTGTTGACGGGAGAACCCATGGGGACGGCCATCATCATGCCGCCTGCGGTATTGCCGTCGTCTAAGGTGATGTCCAGCGGTTTGACGAACTTGCCCGCGATATTGTCGGAGCAGATCAAGTACGTACCTCGAATGGCGGCATTATTGCTGTCTTTTATCAGCGCATTCGCCACCACGGCCGTGCCACTTTGCACGCCCACCTTGCCATTGGCGGCATTGTTGGGTAAATAAGTGCTGCTGGTGGTATCGGTGGCACCTGATAGCAAACCCGCCAGACGGACATGTTGCCAAAATACAAACGCTTCACTGGCCGTCGTCGTGTCATTCCATGTGCCGTTGATGATGCCGTTGCCCAAGGTGGCGGTGGTGGTGGCATTTGTACCGTTGATATGGGTTGCGGCATTGGCATCATCGCCAGGCAAGGCTTTGAATCTATCTTGATAGGTGTAAATAAACACGGGGATATTACGAAAATCGGTGGCAAGATTTTTGACTTTCGCACTATTGATAAGCTCTTGACCTTTGAGTACCCCACCGAGTAACAAGCCAATAATGACCAGTACTACAGCAATTTCGATCAAGGTAAAACCAGTTTGATGGCGTTGCATATCCTATTCTCCTTAATAAAGAATTACACATAAAAAAGTTGCGAAACCTTCGCAACAGATCGCCATCAAAGCGTGCAAATTCAATCCCTTATCAGGCGTATTGATTTTAGCGCAGATAAAAACGAAAAAGGAAAGTTTTTTGAGATTTATGAAAAAATGATGGTTTAGCTGACTTCATGGCAAGCGAATCAGCGGACAGGTAAGGTGTTGCGTATAAATAATCAGGTATTGAGTCGTTAGTTTTTAGTGAGCAGGGTGACTCATATGAATAAATCGCAAAAAATTGTATATCCGCTGCGCGTATCCGCCATGCCAAATTAAAACTATCAACTAAAAACCAACGACTAACAGCTTATAATCCTACGTTTAACCCCGAATTTGAAAGCATGGCTATGGAAACTTCTTGGCGACCGATACTGATTGAAGAAACGCATCAACCCTACTTCAAGGCATTACAGCACTTTGTCGCTCAAGAGCGCGCGCAGTTCACTGTTTTTCCCCCCACAGCAGAAGTCTTTTCAGCGTTGCATCTCACCCCTTACGAGCGGGTGAGCGTTTTTATCTTAGGTCAAGATCCCTATCACGATGATGGGCAGGCGCATGGCTTGTGCTTTTCGGTACGCCCTAATATCCCTACGCCGCCGTCTTTAATGAATATTTTCAAAGAATTGCAAGCGGATCTGGGCTGTAAAATACCCGATAATGGTTATTTAGTGCCATGGGCGCAACAAGGGGTGCTGTTGCTCAATGCGGTGTTGACCGTGCGGGCGCATCAAGCCAATTCGCATAAAGATCAAGGCTGGGAAACCTTTACCGACGCGGTGATTCGGGCGGTGAATGCTAAAACGGATCGTGTGGTATTTGTCTTGTGGGGTGCTTATGCGCGCAAGAAAATTAGCCTCATTGACCAAACTCGCCACGTCGTCATTGAATCACCTCATCCCTCGCCCTTGTCAGCTCACCGAGGCTTTTTGGGGAGCCGTCCCTTTTCAAAAATCAATGCCGCATTGCGGGAGGTGGGGAAGACCGAAATTGATTGGCAGATTGCGGATATTTCATAGACAGGCGTGCAGATGTGGTTTTGCGCACACAATAAAAATTTTGTGCTCAGTCAGTTCATGTTTCTTCGTCCGCTTGCTTTATAATTCGCCCCCTTCACAGATTCATCCCCCTCCAACATGCGTATCGGCCCTTATCAACTTAAAAATAATCTGATTGTCGCGCCTATGGCTGGCGTGACGGATAGACCTTTCCGCATGTTATGCAAACGCATGGGCGCGGGCATGGCGGTGAGCGAGATGGTGGCATCGAATTCGCTGTTGTATGGCTCAGAAAAAACCTTGCGCCGTGCCAATCATGAAGGCGAAGTCGATCCGATTTCGGTGCAAATTGTGGGCGCAGATCCTGCGATGTTGGCGCGTGCGGCGCAGCATAACGTCGATCATGGCGCGCAGATTATTGACATCAATATGGGTTGCCCCGCGAAGAAAATTTGCAATGTGATGGCAGGTTCGGCGTTGTTGCAAAATGAACCGCTGGTCCAAACCTTGTTGGAAGCCGTGGTCAATGCGGTCGATGTGCCTGTTACCTTAAAAATTCGCACGGGCTGGGATCGGCATAATCGCAACGCGGTCAATATCGCCAAAATCGCGGAAGCGTCGGGCATTCAAGCCTTGGCGATTCACGGGCGCACCCGCGCTTGCGCCTATATGGGCGACGCGGAATACGACACCATCGCCGAAGTCAAAGCCAATGTGAACATTCCCATCATCGCCAACGGCGACATCACCACGCCCGAAAAAGCGCGCCATGTATTGGAATACGCCAAAGTCGATGCGGTGATGATCGGTCGTGCCGCGCAAGGTCGCCCTTGGTTATTTCGCGAAATCGAACATTTCTTAAAGACGGGCGAGCATTTGCCGCCACCTGCCGTCACGGAAATTCATGAAGTATTGGTCGGACATGTGCAAGAGTTGTATAACTTTTATGGCGAACTGAGCGGACTGCGCATTGCGCGCAAGCATATTTCTTGGTACACCAAAGGCTTGGTTGGCTCAGCGGCGTTTCGTCACCAAATGAATAAACTGGACACGCCCGATGGACAAATGGCGGCAGTGAATGAATTTTTCTTAGAGCAGGCCGAACGCGGCACGCACTTGCATTATGTGGAGGGTTTGGCAGCATGATCGAGCATCCCATCAACGAAAACGACATGGCGCGCTATGTGCGACAAGCGTTAAGCGAATACTTCCAACATCTGGACGGCGAACAACCCAGCAGCGAGTTATACGACATGGTGATGAACTGTGTGGAAAAACCCTTGCTGGAAATGGTATTGGCGCACGCAGGCGGCAAACAGACCCGCGCGTCAGAAATTTTAGGCATCAACCGCAATACCCTGCGCAAAAAAATGCTGCAACATGGGATTGAGTAAATCTTAAAACCACGTCTTTCCCGCGAAGGCGGGAATCCAGTGATTTAAGAATTCCTAGCGACTTGACTCCTTCCCCCTAGCAGGGGGAAGGGTGGGATGGGGGTTGATGGTTCGTTACAAGTGAGCGTTCCTACCCCCACCCTAACCCTCCCCCTGCTAGGGGGAGGGGACTGTGTAGCTGGAATGACGGTTAAATAAACCCACATCAAACATTTTTAACTTTTGGAATCCATCATGGCAACGATTAAACAAGCCCTCCTCAGCGTGTCGGACAAGTCTGGCGTACTCGAATTTGCACAAGGGCTGCATCAACTTGGCATCAAATTACTTTCTACAGGCGGCACGGCGAAGTTGTTGCAAGACAACGGCATTCCCGTCACGGAAGTCGCGGATTACACAGGATTTCCTGAAATGTTGGACGGGCGCGTGAAGACCTTGCAACCTAAAGTCCACGCAGGGATTTTGGCGCGTCGCGATGTGGTCGAACACGTTGCCACGCTGGCGCAGCACGCGATTCCCACCATAGATTTGGTGGTGGTGAATTTGTACCCCTTCGCCGCGACCATCGCCAAACCCAATTGCAGCATGGAAGACGCGATTGAAAACATCGACATCGGCGGCCCTACCATGGTGCGCGCCGCAGCGAAAAATTACGCCCATGTTGCCATTGTGACGGACCCAATTGACTACGCCGACGTGTTGGCAGAATTGCAAACCAACGCTTGCCAAGTGTCCGCAGCGACCTGTTTCGATTTGGCGAAAAAAGCCTTTTCCCACACTGCAGCTTACGACAGCGCGATCAGCAACTATCTGACCACCTTGTCCGCCGATGGCACAAAAACGCAATTCCCTGCGCAAATCAATTTCAACTTCGCCAAAGTGCAAGACATGCGCTACGGTGAAAACCCGCACCAAAACGCCGCGTTCTACCGCGATTTGAACCCCGTGTCGGGCAGTATTTCCGACTACACCCAAGTGCAAGGCAAAGAACTGTCCTACAACAACATTGGCGACGCGGATGCGGCGTGGGAATTGGTCAAAACCTTCGATCAACCCGCCTGCGTCATCGTCAAACACGCCAATCCGTGCGGCGTGGCGATTGCCGACACCGCGTTGAACGCCTACAAATTGGCGTATGCGACCGACACCACTTCCGCGTTCGGCGGCATCATCGCATTTAACCGCGAACTGGACGAAGCGAGTGCTGTTGCCATCACCACCAACCAATTTGTCGAAGTCATCATCGCCCCATCCGCTTCCGAAGCCGCGTTGAAAATCACCGCCGCCAAGCAAAACGTGCGCGTGCTGACCGTGCCTTTGTCCAATGCTTACAACGCACTAGACTTCAAACGCGTCGGCGGTGGCTTGTTGGTACAAACGCCAGATTCACTGAATGTCCAAGCCAGCCAATTGCGCGTGGTCACGAAAGCCCAACCCGATGCCGCCCAATTGCAAGACCTGCTGTTCGCGTGGCGCGTGGCGAAATACGTCAAATCCAACGCCATCGTATTCTGCAAAAACGGCCAAACCTTGGGCGTAGGCGCGGGACAAATGAGCCGCGTGGACAGCACCAAAATCGCCGCCATCAAAGCGCAAAACGCGGGGTTGTCATTGGTCGGCTCCGTCGTCGCATCAGACGCATTCTTCCCCTTCCGCGACGGCTTGGATGTCCTAGCCCAAGCAGGCGCAAAAGCCGTGATTCAACCAGGCGGCTCCATGCGCGATGCTGAAGTCATTGCTGCGGCGGATGAACACGGCATTGCGATGGTCTATACGGGGTATCGCCACTTCCGCCATTAAGTCATTGCGCCCCTGATTCGGAGAGATTTATGCCAACCATTAGTATGTTCTACGGCATTTTGGTTTTGATGTTTTACCGAGATAATCGGCGGCATCATCTGCCACATATTCACGCTCGCTATCAGGGTGAAGAGGCGGCTATTTCGATAGGCGACGGCGATATTTTGGAAGGCAAGCTACCGCCGAAACAGCTCAAAATGGTGCAGGCGTGGATCGAGATTCACAAAGAAGAATTGATGGTGGATTGGGAGTTAGCGGTGAACGGCGAAGACCCATTTAGAATCGCGCCGCTACAGTGAGGTGAATATGTTGCTTGATGTTGTGAAGGTCAAAACTACACTCGATTTCCAGCTTGAACTCAGCTTTCAGAATGGCGAGCAACGCCGTTTTGATATGCGCCCTTTACTGACCATGCGCCCGTGGAATCGCATCGCTACTGAAAAATTGTTTCATCGTGCAGCCGTTGAATATGGCACGGTGGTCTGGCCTGGCGAAATCGACATTGCACCTGAAACGTTGTATGACGATTCGGTGGCAATTAAGGTCGCACTATGATTTCCGAGCAAACCATCCTCCACGCTGCGCAGTTATTGGATGAAGCCGCGAAACCCGCCAAAATTACTTTGTTTGGCTCTTAACACACGCGAGCATGGCGTTAATTTATGCAAATTGGTAAGATGCTCCGACTTACTTTGAGAGGTGTTTATGCAAACCGTTAGACTTTCCACCAAGGGGCAATTCGTGATTCCCAATGAAATGCGCAAAAGCCACCATCTTGCGGTTGGGGCGGAATTTGCGATTTCGTTTGTGGGCAATGAGATTCGTTTGACCCCGTTACCGATGTTCCCTGTGACCACGGTAGATGATGTGGCGGGTGTGCTATCTAGGCGTGGCGCGAAGAAAACCGATGAGAAAGTCACGCGTGCGAAGATTGCTAAAATGTTGAAGGCGCGGGACACGGCGACACGCGAATGATCGCGCTCGATACCAATATCTTGGTCCGTCTGTTGCTGAATGATGATGCGGCGCAGTGCAAGCAAGCGCGGGAGTTGTTGAATCGCCCAGCGATTTATACCGCACCACCGACCGTGATACTTGAGTTGGTCTGGGTACTGGAAAGTGAAGACTTTAGTCGCGATGAAATTTTACAAGGCTTGCACACCTTGTTCGGTTTGCCAAATTTCAAACCCAAGTCGTTCGAGGCGTTGTGTCATGCGATTAAGTGGTATGAATCGGGCATGGATTTTGGCGACGCGCTGCATTTGGCGTTGAGTGAAGGTGACGAGGCTTTCGTCACATTTGATAAAGCCTTCGGAAAAGTGGCAACAAAATACGACACTACGCCAGCGGTACAAGTGTTGCGCCGTTCGGTGAAATAATTGATTTTGTAGGCGTGGATTTGTGCCTACTATGTGACAAATGCAGCGGGCTTCTGCCCGTTTTACGTTGAGGTTGTGATGAAAATTTTAGTAATCGGTTCAGGTGGTCGGGAGCACGCGTTGGCTTGGCGGTTGGCACAGGCGGATAAAGTGCAAAAAGTGTTTGTCGCGCCTGGGAATGCGGGCACGGCGTTGGAAGAGGGTGTGGAAAATGTCGAGCTGCATCAGGTTGCCGATTTGTTGGCATTTGCGCAGCGCGAGCATATTTATCTGACCGTGGTGGGGCCTGAAGCTCCGTTGGCGGCGGGGGTGGTGGATGCGTTTCGTGCGGCTGGGTTGAAGATTTTTGGTCCGACCAAGGCGGCGGCGCAGTTGGAATCGTCCAAGGATTTTGCCAAGGCGTTTATGGTGCGGCACAACATTCCGACCGCGTTTTACGAAACCTTTAGCGACGTGACCGCCGCGCACGCCTACATCGACAAACATGGCGCGCCGATTGTGATTAAGGCGGATGGCTTGGCAGCGGGCAAGGGCGTGGTGGTGGCGATGTCCTTGGACGAGGCGCATCAGGCGGTGGAAATGATGTTGTCCGACAATAAGTTAGGCGATGCGGGCGCACGCGTGGTGATTGAAGAATTTTTGACGGGCGAAGAAGCCAGTTTTATTGTCATGGCGGATGGCAAAAATGTGCTGGCATTGGCAACCAGCCAAGATCACAAACGGTTGAAAGATGCGGATCAAGGGCCCAATACGGGCGGCATGGGCGCGTATTCGCCCGCACCCGTGGTCACCCCCGCGATTCATGCGCGTGCGTTGCGCGAGGTGATTCAGCCTGTGATGCACGGCATGGAGCAGGAAGGGCATCTTTACACGGGCTTTTTGTACGCGGGCTTGATGATTTCGCCTGACGGTTCGTTGAAAGTGTTGGAATTCAACTGCCGCATGGGCGACCCCGAAACCCAGCCGATTATGATGCGTTTGAAGAGCGATTTGCTGAATCTGGTCGAACACGCGGTGAATGGCACGTTGGATCAAGTCGAAGTGGAATGGGATCGACGTACTGCGTTGGGCGTGGTGATGGCGGCAGCGAATTACCCCGACACCCCGCGCAAAGGCGATGTGATTAGCGGCTTGCCCAAAGCCACGGAAGATGCGCATGTGTTCCACGCAGGTACGACTTTGCAAAACGGCAAAGTCGTTACCAGCGGCGGGCGGGTGTTGTGTGTCACCGCCTTGGGCGAAAACGTCAAAATCGCGCAACGCCGTGCGTATCAAGTCGCGGATGAAATTCAATTCGACGGCTGCCAAATGCGCCGCGACATTGGCTATCGGGCGATTGGGCATCGGGGGTGATGCGTGCTGGCTAGAATATCCCCTCCCCCTTGCAGGGGGAGGGTTAGGGTGGGGGTAGAATGCTTCACCTGTAGCGCAACCTTTCAACCCCCATCCCAGTTGCCCCCTCGCTTTGCTCTCCCCCGCTGCCAGAGTGAAGGAGTTCGGGTTGCTTCGAGACGCTGCTAATCATGCGCCATCCCAATCCCCGCATCCTTGCCGCGCATCTGGCACGCGGCGGGCTGATCGCTTATCCCACTGAATCGTGTTACGGCTTGGGCTGCGATCCCGCCAATTACCGCGCCGTGCAACGTTTGTTGCGTCTCAAACAACGTCCGCAACACAAAGGCTTAATTCTCATCGCCGCCCGCTACGCGCAAGTCGATTGCTATTTGCAACCCCTTGCCACCGAAGCCCAATTACAAGCCGCAGGCGCAAAAGTCATTACCTATCTGATGCCCACGCGTACGATTGCTCCACGCCATTTGCGCGGCAAGCATGAAACATTGGCGGTGCGTTTCACCGCTCATCCTTTTGCCCGCCAACTCTGCCGTCAGTTACCGCACGCGCTGGTCTCCACCAGTGCCAATCGCAGCGGCAGCCGTTCGATCAAAACCTATGCCGAATGCCAACGCCAATTTGGTCGTCAAGTTTGGGTACTACGCGGACAAATTGGCAAGCGTAAAAACCCTTCAACCATACGTTATTGGAATAGCGACATTAAGCTGCGGGGGTAAATACTATCCGCTAGGGCAGAGGGTTTGTCCGATGTAAAATTTGTGCGGCGCGTCACACGCGGCTACAATGCCGCCATGTCAGAATTCAACCTCACCCACCATTTTCTCATCGCCATGCCCACCATTAAGGAGGGCTTTTTTGCGGGCGCGCTAACCTATATTTGCGAGCACAACGAAAACGGCGCGCTGGGGATTATCATCAATCGCCCTATCAGCCTCACGATAGGGGAAATGTTCGATCAAATCAACATTCCATTGCTCAACGCCGAGCTGGAAAAAATGCCTGTGTATTTCGGCGGCCCCGTACAAACCGAGCGTGGCTTTGTGCTGCACGATGCGCTGGGCGAGTGGCAATCTACTTTGCGCATTACCGATACATTGGCATTGACGACCTCCAAAGATATTTTGGATGCATTAGGTGCGGATCAAGGCCCGAAGAATGTGTTGATTTCCTTGGGTTATGCGGGCTGGGATCAAGGTCAATTGGAGCATGAAATCACCCAAAACACCTGGCTGACCGTACCCGCCAATCCGCATATTTTGTTTGAACTGCCGCCTGAAGAACGACTGGCGGCGGCCATGGCATTGTTGGGTGTGGATTATCTGTCGCTAGTCGAGGAGGCGGGACATGCTTGATGCAGGTGCGCCTGTCGTCATCCCTCAAGGTACGGTACTGGCGTTTGACTTCGGCACGAAACGCATCGGCATCGCGCAAGGCAATTCGCTGTTGCAAAACGCACATCCCCTCACCACCATCCACGACGAAAAAACCGACTCGCGTTTTGCGAAAATCGGCGCACTGATTGCGGAATGGCAACCTGTCGCGCTGGTGGTGGGCATTCCCTGTCACGATGATGGCGAAGCACACGAACTCACCGCGCTCTGCCGCCGTTTTGCCAACCGCCTCAACGGGCGATTTCGCTTACCCATCGTGTTGGTCGATGAACGCTACACCTCGACGGCAGCCAGTGAACAACTCACCCTCGCGGGCGTGTATGGCAGAAAGCAAAAGCCACTGCTGGATCAATATGCCGCGCAACAAATCCTCCAAGCCTATTTTGACGAACCCTCTGCGGGAATAAGACTATGAGAAATCCTCAACTGAATCAAGACGGTGAGCTGCAACACTTGCTGAGCACGGAAGGCTTACCTGCGCGCATCATGCGCGATATTTTGGATAAAGCCGCCACGTTTTTAGATGGCAGCGATCAGCCCGAAATTCGCAAAGTACCGTTGCTGCATGGCAAATCGGTGTTCAATATCTTTTTTGAAAACAGCACGCGCACCCGCACCACCTTTGAAATTGCCGCTAAACGCCTGTCCGCCGATGTGGTGAATTTGAACATCGGCTCGTCTTCCACCAGCAAAGGCGAAACGTTGCTGGATACCGTCGATAATCTCTGTGCGATGCACGCTGATATGTTCGTGGTGCGCCATTCCCAAAGTGGCGCGGCACATCTGATTGCCCGCCACGTCGCCCCCGAAATTCACGTCATCAACGCGGGCGATGGTCGTCATGCCCACCCCACGCAAGCCTTGCTGGATATGTTCACCATACGGCATTACAAAAAAGAGTTTCACAATTTGCGCGTGGCGATTGTCGGCGATGTGCTGCATTCCCGCGTGGCGCGCTCGCAAATCCACGCCCTGACTACCTTGGGCGTGCCCGAAGTCCGTGTGATTGCGCCCAAAACGCTATTACCCACCATGGTGGAAAATCTGGGCGTGCACGTGTATCACGACATGGCGAAAGGCTTGCGAGATGTCGATGTGATTTTGATGCTGCGCTTGCAAAACGAACGGATGCAAGGCGCGCTGCTGCCTTCGGCGCAGGAATACTTCAAACATTACGGGCTGACCGAAGAGAAGCTGAGCTACGCCAAACCCGATGCCATCGTTATGCACCCAGGCCCGATGAATCGCGGCGTGGAAATTGACTCTGCTGTGGCAGATGGTCCGAACTCAGTGATTTTGTCGCAAGTGACGTTTGGTATCGCCGTGCGTATGGCGGTGATGAGCACGCTGGCGGGCGGGAGATGATGAAATTTAAACCGTTCGCCCTGAGCTTGTCGAAGGGTGGACTATTTGAATAGGTTTGTCTTATGAAACATGCCATTCATAGTTCGACAAGCTCACCACGAACGGTATGTTCATTCGGTGTTTTACTCAATTTTTTTAATTTGCAGGAATCCGTGCTGCTATGAATATCCATATCAAAAATGGGCGTGTGATCGACCCAAAAAATCAGCTAGATGCCGTGCGCGACGTATTTATCGCCGCAGGCAAAATTGCCGCCATTGGCAACGCCCCTGAGGGTTTTGTTGCCAGCCAAACTTTGGATGCCACAGGATTAGTCGTCATCCCAGGGCTGATCGACCTATCCGCTCGGCTGCGCGAACCTGGCAACGAATATATGGCGACGCTGGAATCCGAAATGTCTGCCGCCGTCGCGGGGGGGGTAACCAGTTTATCTTGCCCACCCGATACCGATCCGCCGCTGGATGAACCTGGCTTGGTGGAAATGTTGAAATACCGCGCGAAGAATTTGCATCAAGCCCGCGTCTATCCCATTGGCGCATTGACCACGGGCTTGAAAGGTCAGGAATTGACTGAAATGGCGGAATTGGTTGATGCAGGTTGCGTGGCATTTAGCCAAGCCAACGCGCCGCTGACCGACACCCGCGTGTTGCTGCGCGCCATGCAATACGCAGCGACTTTCGACTTCCCCTTGTGGCTGCATCCGCAAGATTATTTCTTGTCCAAAAATGGTGTGGCGCATGATGGTGAAGTGGCGACGCGCTGCGGCTTGGCGGCAATTCCTGTGTGTGCTGAAACCATTGCGCTGGCGACCATGTTGACCTTGATGCGCGAAACGGGCGCACGCCTGCACATCGGACGAATTTCCAGTGCGGCGGGCGTAGAGATGATCCGCGCCGCCAAGCGGGAAGGCTTGCCGCTGACCTGTGATATGTCCATCAACCATCTGCACTTGTCCGAAATGGACATCGGCTTTTTTGATTCCAACTGCCATTTGATTCCGCCACTACGCAGCTTGCGTGACCGCGACGCCCTGCGCGCAGGACTGCTGGACGGCACGATAGATGCGATTTGCTCGAATCACAGCCCCGTGGATGAAGATGCCAAACAACTGCCCTTTGCCGAATCCGAAGCAGGTGCGACGGGCTTAGAGCTGTTGTTGCCGATGGTGTTGAAATGGGCCAATCAGGTTTCGTTGCCGCTGAGCGATGCCATCAGCAAAGCCACGCTGCAACCTGCCCGCATTTTAGGTTTGGATGCAGGTCACCTCAGCGTAGGCGCGTCCGCCGATTTGTGTATTTTCAACCCCGAAGCCGACTGGGAAATCAAACCCGCCGCCCTCAAGAGCCAAGGCAAAAACACCCCGTTTAATGGCATGAATGTACAGGGGAAAGTATGCTTCACGCTGGTGGAAGGGTTGGTGGTGTATCAGATATAGCATGGCAAAATGTATTTCCATCTGGTGGCTATTGCTTTCGGTTGCAGCAATCATACTGTCACTATTGCCAAATAGCTGGATGGGAATTCGTTTTGAATCAGCGTTGCTTAACTATTCGTTTTTGCTTTGTGTTTTGTTAGCGATTCCCGCTTCAATACTGTTTGGAATTCATGTGTGGCTATCTGGTGTGGCGCGGTGGGTGAGCAAGATTGTATGCTGCTTGATCCTATCTGTTTTGCTGCTCATCCCCCTTATGTTCATCATTTCCGACATCGCTGATATTGCCGAAGCAGGTCAGGACACAAGTTTTGAGAAAATGGACGACCAGATCATACATGGGCATCACTATCGTTTGTACAGAACAAACGGTGGCGCAACAACTAGCTTTGGCTTGGTATTGCGTCAAGAAAGCGAATCTTTTCTTGGCATGAAAAGAGTTGGCGTTATTAAAACTGCCTACCCTGCAAGTGATGCAAAGCTTGAAATTATGCCTTCTGGTCTTGCTCGCCTAACAATGCAACCATATGGTGATGGCAAGCAGTTAGGCGAAGTTTTTGAATTTAAACCTGAGTGATAGTGCATTCTATATTCGGTTTTTTGGGAGTTTAGCCATGACAAACAAACATATCGCCCAACAACATCACGCGACGTTTGAAAGCGTTCGCCATTTGGATAGCGATGGCAATGAATTTTGGCTGGCACGTCAATTGGCGAAAGTGTTGGAATACTCTGAATATCGTCACTTCCTTCCCGTCATAGAACGTGCCCGTGAAGCATGCCAGAACAGCGGACAAGTGGTGACTGACCATTTCGAGGACATCCTCGAAATGGTCGAAATTGGTTCTGGCGCACAACGCGAATTATCCAATGTGCACTTATCCCGCTACGCCTGTTACCTGATTGTGCAAAATGGTGATCCTAGCAAGCCTGTCATTGCCAATGGTCAATCGTATTTCGCCATGCAGACGCGGCGGCAGGAGCTTGCGGAGGATGCAAAATTTACTCAGCTGAATGAGGATGAAAAGCGTCTCGCGATTCGCAATGAATTAGCCACGCACAACAAATATCTGGCGGCCGCAGCCAAAGAGGCGGGCGTGGAAACCCCGCTGGACTATGCTATTTTTCAGGATCACGGCTATAAAGGATTATACGGCGGCTTGAGCAACAAAGATATTCACACCCGTAACGGCTTGAAAAAGAGCCAAAAAATTCTTGACCACATGGGTAGCACCGAATTGGCCGCCAATTTATTCCGTGCCACGCAAACCGAAGAAAAATTGCGGCGCGATCAAGTGCAGGGCAAGGTACACGCGAACCAAACCCATCACGAAGTGGGGCGCAAGGTGCGCGAAACCATCGCAGAGCTGGGCGGCACCATGCTTGAACATCTGCCCAAGCCCGATGCTAGCATTCAGCAAATTGAATCTGCCAAAAAGAAACTGGCAAAGCAAAAATAAAGTGCGTGACAACACCCCCCAACCGAACTTTTTGAATTTAAACCCTAATCAATCTCTATGAATCCCTTACTCGATTTTTCTGGCTTACCCCGCTTTGCAGATATTCTGCCTGAACACGTTGCCCCCGCGATCGACCAATTGCTCGCCGACAGCCGCACGCTAATTGCGCGTTTATTGGCAGACACCACCCCACCCACTTGGCAAAATTTTGTTGTGCCGATGGAAGATGCCCACGAACGTTTATCGCGGGCGTGGGGGCCTGTGGGGCATTTGAATGCGGTGATGAATTCGCCTGAATTACGTGAAGTGTATAACGCCAATTTGCCGAAAATGACCCAGTATTACGCTGAGTTAGGGCAAAATCTGGCGTTGTTCGACAAGTTCAAAGCCTTGCGTAATAGTGCAGAATTCAACACCTTAAGTGCGGCGCGTCAAAAGATTATCGAAAACGAATTACGCGATTTTCGCTTGGGCGGCGCGGAATTGCCTGACGCTGAAAAAGCGCGCTATTTGGCGATCCAAGAACGCCAGTCCGAATTGTCATCGCGTTTTTCCGACAATATCTTGGATGCAACCAATGACTACAGCTTGGTGATTGAGCAGTCAGATGAGTTGTCAGGCTTACCCGCTGATGTGTTGCAAACCGCGCAAGAAGCGGCAACGGCGGCAGGTAAAACAGGTTGGTTGTTTACCTTGAAAGCCCCGTCGTATATGCCTGTGATGCAGTTTTCTGACAACCGTGCACTGCGCGAAACGCTGTATCGCGCTTACAGTATGCGGGCAAGTGAGTTTGGTAAAGCGGAATGGGACAATAGCCCGTTGATGACAGAAATCGTCGCATTGCGCGCCGAAGAAGCGAAATTGTTGGGTTTTGATAACTTTGGTGAATTGTCGCTGGCGGCAAAAATGGCGGACACGCCAGCACAGGTGGTGGAATTTATGCGCAAACTGGCGCAGCGTGCGCGACCATTTGCCGAGCAAGATATGGCGGAATTACGCGAATTTGCGCGTAGAAGTTTGGGCATGGCGGAGCTGCATTCTTGGGACATCGGCTATGTCAGCGAAAAGCTGCGCGAAAAACGCTATGCGTTCTCCGAACAAGAAGTCAAAGCCTACTTCCCAGAAGACACCGTGTTGACGGGCATGTTCAAGCTGATTGAAACCTTGTATGGCTTAACCATCCAAGCAGGTAGCGCGCCTGTGTGGCATGAAACCGTGCGTTTCTTCGATATTCTGAATGCGCAAGGTCAACGTATCGGGCAATTTTATTTGGATATGTACGCCCGCAGCAGCAAGCGCGGCGGCGCGTGGATGGATGATGTGATTACCCGCCGTCGCTTAGCATCGGGTGAGATTCAAACCCCTGTCGCTTATTTGAATTGCAATTTCTCCGCACCTGTGGGCGGCAAGCCTGCGCAATTTACCCACGACGAAGTCATTACCCTGTTCCACGAATTCGGTCACGGCTTACACCATTTGTTGACCGAAGGCGAAGATTTAGCGGTATCGGGTATCAATGGCGTGGAATGGGATGCGGTGGAATTGCCCAGTCAGTTTATGGAAAACTTCTGCTGGGAATGGGATGTGGTGCGAGATATGAGCCGCCATCAAGACACTGGCGAGTCCTTGCCCCGTGAATTATTCGACAAAATGTTGATGGCGAAAAATTTTCAAAGCGGCTTGCAAACCCTGCGCCAGATTGAATTCGCGCTATTCGATATGCTAATGCACAGCCAATTCGAGGCAGGTGGCGGCAAAACGATCTTGCAACTGCTGGACGAAGTGCGTCGCGAAGTCGCCGTGCTGATCCCGCCCGATTTCAATCGCTTCCCCAACAGCTTCTCGCACATCTTCGCGGGCGGCTATGCAGCGGGCTATTACAGCTACAAATGGGCAGAAGTGCTGTCCGCCGATGCGTACAGTTTGTTTGAAGAACACGGCATACTCAATGCGGAAGTTGGGGCACGCTTCCGTGCCGAAGTGTTGGCGGTGGGTGGCTCTCGTCCCGCCATGCAATCTTTTATCGCCTTCCGAGGGCGCGAACCAGATATTGACGCGCTGTTGCGGCACAACGGATTGCATTAGGAACTCACTGATTTAATCTTCCGTTCGTGGTGAGCCTGTCGAACCATGAGCGGAAGATTAGACGAAATCCAGAATAAATATGTGTATCCTTCGACTGTTCGACAAACTCACGGCTCAGGACGAACGGATTTTATCCGCACTTCCTGATTCACCTTGAAGGATAGATAAATGCCAATCCCCCTTTGCATATTTGCAACAGACAATCATACCCTTTGTTGCAAAAAAACCACACAACCTTGAACGCTTGTCATAAAACTTTGACAAGGACAAGCGGTGTTCTATACAGTGCGCCCCTAGTGAACGCAGGGGGGTCTTGCAATCACTGGTGGGATGGCGAAGCTGGTTGAGAAGCTCTCAAGCATGATTAACTGCAAAATACTGTTCTACGAACCTAAATTTAAGATTAACTAAGGAAAAGATAATGAAAAAAATCGTTCTGTCATTGGCTGGCGTAATGGCTGCTATTGCATTCGCACCAGAAGCAGCTGCTGTTCCAGTATTCGCACGTCAAACTGGCATGGCTTGCTCCGCATGTCACTTCCAACATTTCCCATTGCTGAATGGTTTCGGTCGTGCATTTAAGTCCGCTGGTTTCACCATGATGGGCGCACAAGGTAAAGTTGAAACTGCTGAAGGCGAACACGGCGCAACTTTGTCCTTGCCTAATAATTTAAACTTGGGCGTATTGACTACAACAGGTTATGAATCTGTAAGCGGTGCGACTGCCAACACGGGTGGTGGCAATTCAGCTTGGTTCGTTCCTGGTTCAGGTGGTGAATTGTCCTTGTTTATGGGCGGTCGTGTTGCTGAATTCGCTGGTTTCTTGAGCGAAGTAGGTTTGGGTGCAAAAGCGGGTGGTACTGGTGTAGGTGCAGCTAAACTGGCATTGTTGTTCCCAGTTGGCGATATGCGCGTAGGCGTAGTGGCACACACCAGCAATGGTCAAGGTGTGGCATACAGTTTCGAAACATTGAATACTGGTGCGGTTAATACACACAAAATGACTGCATTGAATGGTAATAACCAAGGTGCTGCGGTTCCTCTTGGATCCAGCAATCATACTGGTGTTTATTCTGCTTCTCAATACTTAGGCACTGCAACTGCTGCAACGGGGCTGTCTTTGGTTGCTGTAAACGACGGCTTGGGTTTCATCAACATCGGCAAGTATGATATGGCTCCAGTTGGCACTGCTGCTGCTGGTGCATTGCCTTTGACTTACGTTCGTATTGCTGGTTTGTTTGAAGCAGCGGGTTTTGACATGGGTGTTGGTCTGCAATCTTTCAGCGGCACATCTAAAGTAGCTGTTGGTGCAGAATCTAAAGCAACGGTAATCGACTTCCAAGCTCAAGGTGAAGTTTCTGGTATGGGCTTAGGTGTTTACGCATCTTACGGTTCTGCACCAAGCACTGCCGCTATTGGTGGTAACGTGCTGAACCCATTGAATTTGTCCAAACGTTCTTCCTTCAACATTGGTGCTGAATTGGGTATCATTCCTCATACAGCAACATTGCAATTGGGCTTGCGTTCAGGTAAAAACGGTGGCGCAGCTGGTGCTGACGGCGACAATGCATTCTTGATCGGTGGTACTTATGAATTGGCTCAAAACATCGAGTTGAGTCTGACTAGCACTTCCCAATCGGGTAGCGCATGGAATGCCGCAGGCGTTGTTGGTAAGACAATGACTAGCTTGATGATGGAAGCATTGTTCTAAGCAACATGACACGGTTCGCCGTGTTGTAGTGGCATAGAAACAGGAAAGGGAGACTTCGGTCTCCCTTTTTGCGTTTCCCTTACCCCTTCGTAGGAGCGCAATTCATTGCGCGATAGCCCCTCACAATTCCCTTCGCGCAATTTGTGCGCTCCTACGTTATGAAACCAAATCATATTCGTAAGCGTACAATTCATGCCTCAAAAATCCATAAGCAAAATAGAATTTCCCCATGAATTCAACCGCTCCATCTCATAGTCGCAACCTCCGCATTGGTCGAATTTCGTTGCCCAATCAAATTTATCATGTCACCGTCGCAACGCAATCGCGGGAACAGGTATTTGCCGATTTTGCGGCAGGTTCGGTGGCGGCGAGGTGTTTGTATAACCAACCGAATCATCTTCAAACGCTGTGCTACGTCGTCATGCCAGATCACCTGCATTGGTTGTTTCAACTCGGCAGTACCGCAACGCTATCGCAAGTCGTTCGTGCATATAAAGCTAAAGTTTCAATTTCATTAGGACGACACATCTGGCAAGCTGGATTTTATGATCATGCGTTGCGCGTGGAAGAGGATGTCATAGAGGTGGCTCGCTATATCGTCTCTAATCCACTACGTGCAGGTTTATGTCGAAAGTTGGGAGATTACCCATTCTGGAATGCAGTGTGGTTATAACTATCCAAATCCATTGTAGGAGCGAAATTCAATGCGCAAAAGAGGTTGCGGGCTATCGCGCAATAAATTGCGCTCCTACAGCATCCGCATTAACGAGCAATGGCGTATTTGTTTTTGGCTATGTCATCATTAATTGTTGAAGTAAATTGCATTATTTAACTTGTGCAATATAATCAATACATTATGATTTTGTGGTGACTGCAAAAAACCTGTATCTACAAGGTTCTCGCGACCACCACTATTTAATAGTGACATAGCCTTGTTTTTATTTTGAGGCTGGTCTTGCCAGTCGAGTTGAAATTATTGATTATCACTGAGGTTGCTATGAATAAATTACCTAACATCCACCCAGGCGAAGTGTTGCGCGAAGAGTTTCTCATCCCGCTGGGAATTTCCCAATACCGTCTCGCCAAAGAAATCGGGGTGACCGAGGCGCGTATTTCGGGTATTTGCACGGGAAAACGAGCGATTATTGCCGATACCGCGCCGCGATTGGCAGCTCTTTTTGGCACGTCATCGGCGTTTTGGATGGGATTACAAGCCGATTTTGACACCGAAGCCGCAGCTGCTGATTTGGTGAATGTGTTGGGGAAAATTCACCGTTTTGAGTTTTTAGACACTGGCAAGGCGGCGTGTTGCGCGATGTAGTTGCGTCAGGCTAATCCACGGGAGATTAAACGTTATGCAAAACTTAAAGAGAGAACGATCATCTCAACCGCCATGATTCGGCTACACGATAATTTATGCGCCAGTATTTGTGCAATCTGCTTGAAATTTAACATTCCCTATTGAATAAAGGCCAGCAATTCTCAATTCAAAAATGCTTGATATGCAAACGGGCCCCAAAGGGGTACAAAGTGGTTGTGGCATAAATTAAGGAGAATATCTTGACCTCCCCGACCGTTACGAATTTCAAATTTAGCAG
>JAQTYN010000069.1 GCA_028688275.1 Gallionella sp.
AGCCTTTGTGTATCGGTTTGAACCGTGCCATGCCGCCTCCACCTTTGTTTTATCGCGTAGTGAAATTATGGCAGATCGCGGGGCGATTTTCTGGGGAAATTTGGGTTTTTCTACAGCCTCAACGTGAGTTGCACCACTAATTCAGCCACTAAATTTTGCTGATGAGGGGAAAGTTGACGGTAGCGCGCTTCCTCACTGCACCGCCAACGCATTCGCCACCACTACCAGCGCAGCTTTTTGCGCTAATGCCAACGCATCCGCCGAACCGATTAGCTGGGTGTAACGCGGGCGGGAGTGGGAAGAAGAGAACAACATGAGGATGGAAACCTAAGAGTAAAGGGGCGGGGATTATAACGGAGAATGGTGGGGTGGTTTCGTGTGGCAAAGGGGCGATTGGTCGCAATGTTAGGTGCAAATTTATTCGCACGCGATTGATTTTAAGATGTTGTCGAAAACTTATTATTCTTTTGTGAAGCGATAATAAGCGTAGCGCATTGCGCTGTACCGATTTATTGACGGGAGAGTAGGCGACAGATTAGGCGACAGATTAGGTGGATGTTGTTGTGTTGTTGTTTTGGAAAAATCCAACTTCACTAATGCGAGAAAATCCATATCTGCGGCACAACCCCATAACAAAATCTGGGTCTATCGCGTAGGTAAACGCCAACATACCTTGAAGTCTAGGAAGTGTTTCGGGCAATAATCGCCCACATGTTAAAGCGTGCATTTGAGCTCGCAAAAGGCGTTTCTTTTCACGCCCAATGGATGTTGATCCATCATTTGCTAAATTCAGTCCGACCAAAGTACGGCGGTTCTTTTTGGAAACATTAACCGTTTTCTCATTATTGAGTGTTAGCCCCAGATACGACAACTCACTCAAAAGTTGAATTACTTCATCTTTGATAATATCTAGCGCATGAGGAAGTGAAGTTGAAATAGCTAAATCGTCAGCATATCGTGTGTATATGGCATTATTTTTTGCACAAATTTCTGTCAATCGCACATCAAATTCCCACATTAAGTAATTGGACACGAAAGGCGAACTGGGCGCGCCAATTGAAAGACGTAATGTTTGGTCACCTTTAAACGGCTGACGACAAAGCAAATGGCATAATACCCATAGCTCCTCTTCTGAATAGTTAGCATCAATGGATAAGCGATGGCGAATAGTTTGCTCTGTTAGGCTCGAAAAAAAATCGCGAAAATCTAGCTTTAATAAATATCGTGAAGCAGCGTGTATCTTGGCGTGGTCTTTAATTGAATGGTTAATTCGATACGCAACAGCAGCATCGTGAAGTGGTAAATTACACAGCTCGTGCTTGACTAATAACCGTTGCAAAAACTTTAACTCTGCTGTTGGTTGGGAAATCAATCTTCTTCCCCCTCTCCGCTTGTCAATGTAGTGATCTTTATAGCGGCGGGGTGCTGTAGCCACCAGAATTCGGAACTCATTTTCCGAAAAAGGGGTATTCGCTAGAATACGATGGAATAGTGGTGTATTCATTAAATCCATTACGTTCTCTCAAGAATAGAATTACGTCGAGGATCGCTTTTTACCCATTCCTCGCACTTTAATTTGAATCGGGAACGATCAAAAGAAGGCTTATCGCATTTTGCGGTGTAATTCACCCAAGCACCATTTTCTTTTTTACGACTACGAGTCCAAAAAGGTTCACTACCACGTAGTTCATGCCGAATGAGTTTGAAGAATGCCAATAATTTTAACGCACGCTCCAAAGATGCTTTTTCTGGATAAATTGAAAAGTGTTCAGCTACTCTCTGTAGTTCTTCCAATTTGCAGACACGTAAAAAATCAACTATGTCGGCTAACAGCAACAAAGTATGAGTCGGATTGCTTTTTTGGAAGCTGGACTTGTGCGGAATATTTGGTAACCAATGATTCAGGGTTTCCACGATGATATTAAAATCGTCTTCTGGCAATTCGGTATTGCTTGATGCACTCACAACACACAAACCATTCTGTTTTCTGACTCGCTCCAATGGTCCAAGGTTCAAAAATGACTCCCGATGACCTTCTTGAAGATACTGAGATTGAACAACAACTAACAATCGTTTCAGAATAGGTTCATCAAGTGCAAGTGCACCTAACTCAGCATGAGCACCTGGGGATTCTGAAAAAAGCACTATGGCACGAGCAAGGTAGCAAGCATCTCTTTCAAATTCTAATAAATCTTGATAACCCGAAAATGCCCACCAACCGTCATGATCTTCAGGTTGTTCAAGTTGCTCAAGCCAATTTGGATTTGTCGGTGAATTAAGGGTTTTTCTCCAAAAGGAATCGCGGAGCGAAAGAGGGGTAGGATTCTTGGGGTCGTATGACCCGCCCAAAATCCATATACGGTCAGGTAATTTGACGATGTGACACCCCTTTGGATCAACCCAATCAAGAAATTGATCCAAAGGTGCAGTCATACTCAATTACCTTAAATTAGGCACGAAATACAGGGTCAGCTCGCTGGCACTGTATTTCGTGCCGTTGATACTACCCACCCAAACGCAGTCTTGCGAAACGCCAGACAATTGATAGCTGCCTACTACCAGTCGCGTAATTGAAGTGGCGCATTGTAGTTGCTTCGCTTGTATTTTGCTATGGCGTTACGCTTGTAACTCGTAAGGTGGATTCGCAGTAAGGCAATCCACCTTTTTCTTGCCTTTCATTTGTTGCAGCGAGTATCTCGGATGCGCTGGCGAGACCTCAATAATCTTTGTCTATTCTCGTTGCAGCAGCGAGGGCAGATCACGCGCACCATGTAACACGCGCTCAATCAGCACGCCCGATGCGGTTGGCGAAAAGAAAATAACATAGCGTTGATAAGGGATGCTACGCAACGCTTGGGCTAATTCAGGTCTGGCAACGCCCAATTTTGGTTGCGTTGCTAACAAGGCGCATTGGGCGCGCAACGCACTGACAAAATCATGCGCCCGTTGCGGATTTTCTTTTGCAATATAACGCGTTATTTCCAACAAATCTTGGCGGGCAAACGCGCTAAACAGCAAGGATGCGGCGGTATTCATTACGCCCTCGCTGTTTGCTCAATCGCAGCGGTTAATTCAGCAAAAATTTGCTCTGCTGGAATGGCAGGATTGGGGTCGTTGCGACCAGCGGCAATCGCTTCGCGTAATCTCGCCGTTTCAAGCTGCGCCATTTGGCGCAAATACAGATCGGCGGGGATCAAATACGCAGCAGGTCGATTGTGATTGAGAACCGCAACCGCTTCGCCACTGGCTTGCGCGATAATTGCGGTGGGATTGCGTTTCAGTTCGGTAATGCTCACCGAGCGGGTTGCAAATAGTTGTTCCATCACTCACTCCAAATAAAAAGCCAATTATGATGCTGAATTATGGTCACTTTCATATCCTTGGTCAATCAGCATTAAAAAATATAGCGATTAAGTTTTTATTGCGGCCACTTTCCCGCTAAATGTATTCATGTAAAACCATTGCACCCCATACCCAGATGGTGAAATCGCTGCCATTGCGTTTACTCAACAACTCACTTTGACTACACGCAATGTGCTGGATTTTGTGATGTACGACGGGTTGAAGGTGGAAAATTGGTTTGAGGCATGAGATGCGAAGCATTTTGCTGACAGGTTGGAATTCAGTCTGCTGCGCCTCCAACGCATTCGCCACCACCAACGGTGCCGTTTTGTCCGCCAATTGCGCCCATGCCAACGCATCGGCCGAACCAATCAACTGAGAATAACGCGGGCGGGGGGGAAGAAGAGAACAACATGAGGATGGAAACCTAAGAGGAAAGGGGCGGGGATTATATCGGAGGATGCGGTGCGTGGTGAGGTAGGCTGGTGGAGAGCTTGCAAAACATTGAAGCTCACCATAGTTTTCATTTGTGTCAATCTATCCGATGAGCAAGGCGGATTTTCAGCTAGCAATCCGCTCATCATTTGACCATTTGACAAGCTCACGGCCCAGGACGAATGAATTTAATCCCCTCAACCTCACCAATAGTCGATATTTTGATGGCAACGAGGTTTCCAGTTGTGTTCGTTAAGTGATGCTTTTCAAAACACATCAAACAATCTGAGCGACGTGGGCATTATTTTAGATACTGGTTATTGATACCATAATGGCATGAAATGTAAACACTCCAAAATGCTAGCTTTGATTTTTACTCGCCCTGCTTCTGGCAGCATCAAATGGCGGGAGATTGAGTCTTTATTTTTGGAGTTGGGCGCGGTTATCAGCGAGCGGGAAGGTTCGCGCACTGGGGTGAAATTATTCGGTGCAATTCGTGTGTTCCATCGCCCGCATCCTTCACCCGACACGGACAAAGTCGCGGTGGAATCTATTCGCAAATGGTTGGAAAATAATGAGGTAACACCATGAAAAACATGATGATAATTGATGGGCAGCGAGCGGTGATTGAATACGATCCCGACATTGAATTGTTTCGCGGGGAGTTTGTAGGTTTAAATGGCAGCGCGGATTTTTACGCCAAAGATATTGCGGGTTTGAAACAAGAAGGAGCAACTTCGCTGAAAGTGTTTGTACAAATTTGCGAAGAGGAAGGGGTTGCGCCGTTCAAACGTGGTTCGGGTAAATTTATGCTACGCCTAGACCCCGCTCTGCATCAAGCGGCTACCGCCGCCTCATGTGTCGAATGAATGTCATTAAATCAATTGGTTGCAAATTTAATTCAGCAAGGGGCGCGGGTTTGAACTCTTGGTTTCACCCGTAAAAAGGCATATACTACGGCATCTATGATTTCGGTGGGAGCAAGTCATGAGTTCCGTTGCGAAATTATTTATCAATGGCCGCAGTCAAGCGGTGTGCTTGCCTGCGGCTTTTCGTTTTGATACCTAAAGAGGTTTTTGTCAGGCGTGACCCCGAAACGGGTGATGTGATTTTGTCGCGCAAACCTGCGACGTGGGATGATTTTTTTGTTGCGCTGAAAAACACCGATGTGCCTGCTGATTTTTTGAGTGAAGCAGAACGCCAACAAATGCACGCAGCAAGCGATCCTTTTGCGTATTGGCAAGCATGAAACGCTATTTGCTGGATACCAATATCGTTAGTCACTTAATCAAACAACACCCCACCGTCGCGGCGCGACTCACCGCCGTGCCGATGGCTGCGTTGTGTATTTCGTCCATCACCGAAGCGGAGTTGATGTTTGGGTTGGCAAAATGTCCCGATGCCAAACGATTGCACGACCTTATCCACGCCTTTTTGCAACGTGTTGATGTACTGCCGTGGGACAGTGCCGCGTGTTATGCAAAAATCCGCGCTCAACTGGAAGCGCAAGGTAAAGTGCTGGGCGCGCGGGATTTACTCATTGCACGCAAGCCTTAGATATTGGCGCGGTACTGGTTAGCAACAACCCAGCATTGCGCCAAATTGATGGATTGGTGGAGGATTGGACGGTGAGTGTTTGAGCGAGGTAGGGTGCATTCGTTAATGCGCCGTATGTGATGATTTGTCTTGAAATCAACCATTCGGCGCAATGCGCTTCCCTTATTGTCGCCCTACGACCGTCATACCAACGCGTCACCCCGTGCTTCGACACGGGGTTCAGTCAAAGCCAAAACCCCGCGTAGCGGACAACATGTAGTCTCGCTGCGCGAGGATTGTAGCTGGGGCTGGATTCTGACCCCGTGTCGTAGCATGGGGTGACGCGTCGGAATGACGGATGCAAAATGATGGTTTCGTCGGGTCGATAAGCGACAGCGAATCCACTATTTCTCTAATAAATCAGTTTGATGTGCGATTTTTAACCACCCTATCAACTAACGACTAGCAACTTTCAATTAACACATTAACAAGGTCAACCATGAGTTTTTCAATTGATATTTCCGAATCTGCTGGGGTTCGGTATTTGCATTTTAGTGCGGAGTGGACGCAGGGGGCGATGCGAGTAGCGCGGCCTTGGAATTTGGAATTGGAATATACCCGCGAGATGATGGTCAGTCTGTTGCTGCGGGAGGACGCGCCGCGCAAAATTTTGTTGATTGGCTTGGGGGCAGCTTCGTTGTTGAAGTTTTTGTATCGCAATTTGCCCTTGGCGCATTTGACGGTGGTGGAAATCGAACCGCGTGTGGTCGCGGCGGCGCGGCAGTTTTTTAAGTTGCCTGAAGACCCGAAGCGCATCAACTTGGTGTTGGATGATGGTGCCAATTATGTGCTGAATCACGATAAACAATATGATCTGATTCTGGTGGATGGCTTTGATGAAAATGGGCGAGCAGGGGTGCTGGATACTGTGCCGTTTTATCAAACCTGTCGCAGCCGTTTAAGCGACAACGGGGTGTTGGCCGTGAATTTATTGGCGCGCAGTCGCGGCTTTGAAAACAGTGTAGAGCGGATGTTGACCGCGTTTGACGATAGAGCCTTCGTATTTCCTTCTTGCGAAAGCGGTAATGCGATTGCGTTTGCGGCAGCGGGTGGTCAGATTACGTTAGATTTTGAGGATCTGAAAGACGCGGCGGTCAAATTAAAAGCCATCGCAGGGCTTAATTTATTGCCGACATTGACTCGGTTAGCGGAGGCGAAAACCTGTATCAATAACCAGTTGGTGCTGTAATTTTGTCGAAGAGTTTAGGGGATACGCGTCCCGATGGGCATACACCATAACCTGCCGTGAGGCGTGTCAATTGCCATTAGCCGTGTGTTGGATGGATCAATGTAGAGATTAACCGCATAAACCGTATTGAGAAAATCGCGGACATTCCAACGCGGTAGAATAACCGCCACACGCACGGGTTGTTCATCGTGCGACAGCAACAGACTGACCGTGAGTGAGGTTGACTCTGAATCTTCATCCAGATGTAAACTGCCAGAACACGGACGCGGTGTGACCGTCGCCACCACATAAGCGGCGCGCTGATACCACAGCAATACGGCAAATAATCCAAAACCAGACATCGCCAATGCCATCGCGGCGAAAAACAGACGGGGCAACATGGGACTGCCTTCAGGTGGAAAAAATAGCACCGCCGTCCCCGCGCCGCCGAGCAGCAATGATGCGCTGAAGACGATCAATCTATAGCGTTTGAGTTCGGGTGGAAAGGCGGTCATGGCTTTTTCAATTTGAGCATGTCGTGCTTCTGAAGGGCGCATCATTTGAAAATTCGTTGTCTTTGTCAACTATGTTTACTTCTGCCAATCTTTTTGCAATAAAAAATGCCACAAACCCTTGAAATATCCCATCCCATCCCCCATTAGCTTGAAATCGCAATGTGGAGAATGATATGGAACAGCCAGAAAACCAGCAACAAGATGTCGCAGTAGAAACCCCAGTCGAAGTGACCCCTAGTTTAGAGGAAATGTTGCAAGCTGCCGAGCGCAAGGCGCAAGAGCATTACGATGCGTGGATGTACGCTAAGGCCGAAAGCGAGAACATTCGCCGCCGTGCTGCAGATGACGTCACCAAGGCGCAAAAGTTTGCCGTGGAGCGTTTTACCAATGAAATGTTGGCGGTGAAAGATAGCTTGGAAGCGGGTTTGGCGGTGACGACTGAAAATGTTGAAAGCTTCAAAAGCGGCATGGAATTGACATTGAAACAGCTGTCCAGCGTGTTTGAAAAGTTCCATATCAGCGAAATCAATCCAGTAGGCGAAAAGCTTGATCCGTATAAACACCAAGCCATCGGCATGGTGCCCAGCGATCAAGCTGCTAACACCGTCGTCACCGTCATGCAAAAGGGTTATGCCTTAAACGACCGCGTGTTGCGTCCCGCCTTGGTGATGGTGGCACAAGCGAAGTAGTCGTTAGTTACTAGTCGCTAGTCGTTAGTTGATGGTTTTAAAGCGGACTTATGTATTTCTAAATGCTAATGACCGCTGGGTTTAACTAACGACTAACCGCTAAAGACTAGCGACTAGTACTTGAAAATTTAAATCGTCGCCCCACTTTAGGCGGCATCGTAAAAACTAATCTTAAGGAAATATTATGGGAAAAATTATCGGGATTGACTTGGGCACTACAAACTCTTGCGTTGCCATCATGGAAAACGGCAAGACCAAAGTCATTGAAAATGCAGAAGGCGCACGCACGACCCCTTCGATTATCGCTTACATGGAAGATGGCGAAGTATTGGTCGGCGCGCCAGCTAAACGTCAAGCGGTTACCAATCCAACCAATACACTGTATGGCGTAAAACGTCTGATCGGTCGTCGTTTCGATGAAAAGATGGTACAAAAGGACATCGACATGGTGCCTTTCAAAATCGTTAAAGCCAAAAATGGCGATGCGTGGGTCAAAGTGCGTGATCGTGAATTCTCTGCACCAGAAATCTCCGCGCAAGTGTTGATTAAAATGAAGAAAACTGCCGAAGACTACTTGGGCGAAGAAGTGACCGAAGCGGTCATTACCGTGCCTGCGTACTTCAACGACAGCCAACGTCAAGCGACTAAAGATGCAGGTCGTATCGCTGGTTTGGATGTGAAACGTATCATCAACGAACCAACTGCTGCGGCATTGGCGTTTGGTCTGGACAAACAAGAAGGCGATCGCAAAATTGCGGTGTATGACTTGGGCGGCGGTACGTTCGATATTTCCATCATCGACATCGCGGAATTGGACGGCGAACACCAATTTGAAGTGTTGTCCACCAATGGCGACACCTTCTTGGGTGGTGAAGACTTCGATATGCGCGTGATCGACTTCTTGGTAGAAGAATTCAAGAAAGAAAGCGGCGTGGATCTGCGTAAAGACGTATTGGCACTGCAACGCCTGAAAGATGCGGCCGAAAAAGCCAAAATCGAATTGTCCAGCGCGCAGCAAACCGAAGTCAATCTGCCTTACATCACCGCAGATGCCACAGGCCCTAAACATTTGGCGGTGAAAATCACGCGTGCAAAATTGGAAAGTTTGGTGGAAGAATTGGTTGCTCGTACCATTGAGCCTTGCAAAATCGCCATGAAGGACGCAGGCGTGTCGATCTCCGACATCGCAGACGTGATCTTGGTCGGTGGTCAAACCCGTATGCCGATGGTGCAAGAAAAAGTGAAGGCCTTCTTCGGGCGTGAACCCCGTAAAGACGTGAATCCTGATGAAGCGGTTGCCGTGGGCGCAGCGATTCAAGGTGGCGTGTTGCAAGGTGAAGTCAAAGACGTGTTGTTGTTGGATGTCACACCATTGTCCTTGGGTATCGAAACCATGGGCAGCGTGATGACTAAGCTCATCAAGAAAAACACCACGATTCCAACCAAGGCATCGCAAGTGTTCTCCACTGCGGATGACAACCAATCGGCTGTGACGATTCATGTGTTGCAAGGCGAACGTGAAATTGCATCGGGTAACAAGAGCTTGGGGCAATTCAATCTGTCCGATATACCACCCGCACCACGTGGCATGCCACAAATTGAAGTGACGTTTAACATTGACGCGAACGGTATTTTGCATGTTTCTGCTAAAGACAAAGCGACCAACAAAGAAGCCAACATCACGATCAAAGCCAGCTCTGGTTTGAGTGAAGAAGAAATCGAACGTATGGTGCGTGATGCAGAAGCCAATGCTGAAGATGACAAAAAAGCCGTCGAATTAGTGACTGCGCGTAATCAATTGGATACCTTGATTCATTCGACCAACAAGTCGATGAAAGAATACGGCAGCCAATTGAGCAATGACGAAAAAGCAGCGATTGAAGCGGCATTGAAAGAAGCTGAAGCCGTGGTGAAAGACAATGACAAAGAAGCTATCGAAGCCAAAACTGAAGCCTTGGCAACTGCGGCACAAAAACTGGGCGAAAAGATGTATGCCGCAGAACAAGCCAAAGCAGGCGGAGACGCAGGTTGCGGCTCCTGTGAGCCAGGTGAACAGTGTGCGGATCACAAGCGGGATGACGATGTGGTCGACGCGGAATTTACCGAAGTAAAAGATAAGAAGTAAGAGCAGTTGGTAGTTGCTAGTCGTTAGTGGTTAGTTAAACCCTTAGGGTTTGCTTTCAACTCGCGACTAGCTTGTTTTTAAACTAACGACTAGCGACTAACGACTAGAACCTATGAGCAAAAAAGACTATTACGAAACCCTAGGCATTAACCGTGATGCCTCAGAGGAAGAGATTAAAAAAGCCTATCGCAAGATGGCGATGAAGTATCACCCTGACCGCAATCCTGACAATCCCAAAGCCGAAGAGCACTTCAAAGAAGCGAAGGAAGCTTATGAAACTTTGAGTGATGGCCAGAAGCGTGCAGCTTACGACCAATATGGACACGCGGCGTTTGAAGCGGGTGGGATGGGCGGTGGCAGTCCCTTTGGACAAGGTGGCGGCGGTCAAGGATTTGATTTCTCGGATATTTTTGACGGGATGTTCGGCGGTGGACAGCGCGGCGGTCAACGCAGCAATGTGCATCGCGGTGCGGATTTACGTTATAACTTGGAAATCACCTTGGAACAGGCCGCGCGCGGTACGGAAACGCAAATTCGTATCCCGACCATGGCGGAATGTGACACCTGCCATGGTTCTGGAGCGAAGGCTGGCACTTCGGCCACCACCTGTACCACCTGTGGCGGTCATGGTCAAGTACGGATGCAGCAAGGCTTTTTCTCGGTGCAGCAACCTTGCCCACGCTGTCATGGCGCAGGCAAGATCATTGCTTCACCTTGCAAACCTTGTAATGGCAGCGGTCGCATCAAACAGCACAAAACCTTGTCGGTCAAAATTCCGCCTGGCGTGGATAATGATGATCGCATTCGTTTGTCAGGCGAAGGCGAATTGGGCAGCAACGGCGGTTCCCCAGGTGATTTGTATGTTGTGATTCAACTCAAAGCGCATGCCGTGTTCCAACGTGATCACAATGATTTGCATTGCGAAATGCCGATCAGCTTCACCACCGCAGCACTGGGCGGCGACATTGAAATCCCCACGCTGGACGGCAAAGCGATGATTAAGATCCCAGCCGAAACCCAAAGTGGGCGTATTTTCCGCTTGCGTGGCAAAGGGATTAAAGGCGTGCGCAGTGCCAGTTATGGCGATTTACATTGCCATGTGGTCGTGGAAACGCCCGTTAACTTGACGGATCGTCAAAAGGAATTGTTGCAAGAGTTGTCTGATTTGAATGACAAAAACAGCGATCACCATAACCCCCGCGCGAAATCGTGGATGGATAAAGTAAAAGCGTTTTTTTCAGAATAGAAATCAGTGTATTAAAACCTAAACGCCTCCCTAGGGAGGTGTTTTTTTGTGCCTAATGTTACTTACTCGCCAACAATAAAAATAAGCTAGGACGCTTATTGAGAGCGGGGGGGGGAAGTTTTTTCCATTGTGCAATGTTGTGTGTGTGGATTTGTTCACTGGTTAAAGTGATGTCGGTGGCGATGCACAAGCGCGTATTGGGGCGGCAGTGGGTGAGTATGGCTTGAAATAGCTTGTCGTTGCGGTAGGGCGTTTCGATAAATAACTGCGTTTGATGCCTTTTGGCGGATTCGACTTCTAGGGCGATCAGCGTTTTTTTACGTTCAGCCTCTTCGATGGGGACGTAGCCGTGGAAAGCGAAACATTGCCCATTGAGTCCCGATGCCATCAACGCCAATAAGATAGAAGAAGGTCCCACCAGCGGCACGACGCGTATGTTTTTGTGATGGGCGAGGGCGACCAAATCTGCACCTGGATCGGCAATGCCTGGGCAGCCCGCTTCAGAAATAATCCCCACATCCTGTCCCGCCAACAGCGGTTGCAATAAGTCCTCTAGGTCTTTCGCCAAGGTATGTTCGTTGAGGCTGGCAAAATGTAGTGATTGAATTGGGTGATCGGGTTTGAGCGCGGATAGAAATTGCCGTGCAGTTTTAGGTTGTTCGACCACGAAATGGGTCAAGTTGCGGGCAAGCTCAATGACCTGTTGAGGTAAGACCTGCGTGGCAGGCGTGTCGCCCAAGGTGCAAGGCAGTAAATATAGCGTTCCGTAGGACATGGTGGGATTCCGTGTTGGGGCAGGTTGCCCAATGAGGGACGGATTATAGCAAGTGGGGGGCGTAGCGGGCTTGGTATGGGAATGGTGTGTTGGGGGTGTTGCCCTTTTCCCCAGCCCCTTGTATGCTTAGTTTGCTAGACAAGGTCAGTTTTTTGTTAGTTAATCTTATCTGGTTCGGTACGGCAGTTCGATACCCCTCTGGGACATCAAGCCCGTGGGAGAGCAAGGAGCGTCGTACCGAT
>JAQTYN010000070.1 GCA_028688275.1 Gallionella sp.
AGTGCGACAGCAAAAACGCGTTTAGAAATAGAAACAAAAACACGGGGCAGCGCCGACCAGCTGCATGAAATAGGCGACCCTCTTAAACTAGACACATTATTGTCTTGACCGAGGGGTCCACTTTACTTCTCACATTTCAATTTCGCTGCCCCTTAATATTAATCTTAATCTTACAACTAATTGTTATGGCTTAATATTTTAAATTATTGCGGCTTAATGTCTAAGCACATTGCATAACGTCATTGCAGCAATTCACAACATACTGGATAATTCGGGCGCATATGTGCACGATTATTGCATATGTAATATTCGTGTAAGTTAGCGTAAGTTATTGTAAGTTGCGAACGGTATCAATGAAAGATTCATGTAAGTTAAAAATGAAAACCCATATAGTCAGAAAGATATATGTAGATATAAAAGAATAGATAATTGATTCAGGGATAATAAAATGCAAAGGGATGACATCTCACACCTTTACCAACAATTGGGTCAAGGGACTTACTCATATCTGGATTTTCAGACCGAGGATAACTTTCATAAGCGTATTGACAGGGTGTTGTTGAGACGCACACAAGCTAAACTCGCTGGTATTGTGACGGATCATATCGCCCCTGTAGCGCGAAGCAGTAAAGTTGTTGCCGTTATTTCAATTGGTCAGATGCCAGGAAAAAAACTGGTATCGGGTTTAGCATGGATGGCTGCTAAGCGATACAAGCGACCTGTTCGAGTAGTCGATTTGTTTGCATCCGATAGCGTACACGAGGATACATCCTTCCTTGTTGAGGATGGCATTAAGCATATTTTACTGAATACATCAGACCAAGTTGTTCGCATGGAGTTGGCAAAGGATATAAATTGGCTCGGAAATGAAATCACCGCAGATGATGACGATGGTTTGATTTTTGTTGATGTGCCAGAACGCGTCATGCACATCCGACATCAAGCGATTGCAATGGCAGACATGCTATTGATTCTGATACCCGCGACGGTTGCAGTTGTCCGTGCGATTGAAGATATCGAGTCGGAAATCCACGAGATTCTTTCCGCCGATGTTCAGTCCAAGGTTGGATACCTACTGATCAGTTCAGACGGATCTGAAAATCTCTCCCCATTGTTATTTGATGAATTGGTTTCACATCAAGATTTATTCGTGTCTTTTTCTCTCCACAAAGAATCTATACCAAACGTGCAAACACTTTCCAATAAAGGTAGCTCGAACTCTGTCGAGTACAGAAATCTAGATGGTATCTTAAGCTTTATCGCCAGAAAGCTCGACTTATGAAAATCGACAAACGATACAAATGGGGGGGGCCAAGTAAGGCCGCCGTGTCAATTGTTGCTTGGAAAGGCTGGGGCTTGGGTATCATTAGCTGGACGGCAACAATCATCATGTTGGTATTTACAGCTTGGGCTGTCTTGATGCCGTTGAGCGGGGAAGAGCAAACTATGTTTGCTATTGGGGTGCTGCTCCTTGTCTTTTATCTGCGGATTTACTCAGGAAGCTTCATCACGTTGGTGATGATTTCTTTGTCGGTCGTCGTTTCTTCTCGCTATTTGTACTGGCGCGTGACTGAGACCGTGAATACCACCACTTGGCTCAATGGTGCATTTAGTGTGGGTCTAATGGTTTCTGAGGCATATGCTTGGTTGGTCTTGGTATTAGGCTATTTCCAAACAATTTGGCCCTTAAATCGCACTTTTACAGCCTTACCGCCCAATCCAAAAGTATGGCCTTCAGTTGACGTTTTAATTCCAACGTATAACGAACCGCTTGATATCGTCCGAACAACCGTGATGGCAGCGACCTTGCTGGACTGGCCAGCGGACAAGCTCAAAATTTATCTATTGGATGACGGAAATCGCCCTGATTTTAAAGCGTTTGCGAATGAAGTAGGCGTTGGTTATATTGCGCGTGAAGATAATAAGCACGCTAAAGCGGGTAATCTAAACAATGCACTCCTGCAAATATCAGGGGAATATATTGCCATTTTCGATTGTGACCATATTCCTACGCGTTCATTCTTACAAGTTAGTATGGGTGGTTTTTTAGCTGATCCCAAATTGGCATTGGTGCAAACACCGCACCATTTTTTATCACCTGATCCGTTTGAACGCAACCTAGCTGCTTTTCGTGAAGTGCCAAACGAAGGCGCGCTCTTTTATGGATTGGTGCAAGATGGCAATGATTTGTGGAATGCCGCGTTTTTTTGCGGATCCTGTGCCATCCTAAAGAGAGCTCCGCTCGATGAGATTGGCGGAATCGCAACAGAGACCGTTACTGAAGATGCGCATACTTCTTTAAAGCTGCATCGTAAGGGATATAACTCTGCTTACCTGAATATTACACAAGCTGCTGGTTTAGCGACAGAAACTTTAGGTGCCCACGTTAAGCAAAGAATGCGGTGGGCGCGCGGCATGGTGCAAATATTCCGAACAGATTGTCCTTTGCTTGGCAAGGGGCTGACATTTGCACAGCGTTTTTGCTATGCCAATGCCGCGTTGCATTTTATGAACGGCTTTCCAAGAATGTTCTTTTTGCTTTCCCCTTTGGCATATATGTTCTTCGGGAGCTACATTATTGATGCACCAGCGGCAGAGATTCTGATCTACGCGCTACCGCATTTGATGTTGGCGTTTATGGTGAACTCTCGCCTGCAAGGACCGCATCGTCACTCATTCTGGACAGAAGCATACGAAACGGCGTTGGCTTGGTACATTATGTGGCCAGCGTTATTTGCCCTAGTCAATCCTAAGGCTGGGAAATTTAATGTTACTGTAAAAGGTGGGCATATCGAGGAAGAGTACTTCGATTGGAAAATTGCAAAGCCTTATGTTGTCTTGCTGGTGCTAAATATAGCAGGATTGTTGGTGGGTATTATGCGTTTGCTCTGGATTAACGCGTATGAGTGGGATACCGTGCTGATTAATGGATTCTGGACTATCTATAATCTGATTATCATTTCCGCAACAATTGCAGTTGCCTTTGAAACCAAGGATATTCGGAAAAGTTGGCGTGTAGACAGAAATATTCCTGCTGCAATTAGTTTGGCATCGGGGCAAAAAGTAAATTGCCATAGTGATAATTATTCATTGGGTGGAATTGCATTGAAAGTTCCTAAAGAAGTGAATTTTACGCCTGAACAAAAGATTCAACTGCATCTATATCGGGGCGAGATTGAGTATGACCTGCCTGCCGTTGTCGTGGCGCAATATGACCAGAAGCTACGATTACGCTTTGATAGTCTTTCCTTGACACAAGAGCGAAATCTTGTCGCGGCTACGTTGTCGAGAGCGGATTCTTGGCTTAATTGGATTAAGGTGAGAGAAGAAGTGGATCATCCATTGAGAGGCTTAAAGGAATTGATACGGTTTAGTGGAATGGGAATAGCTCGTGCGCGTTTGGGTGCGCGCCAATATAGCGAGTCAAGCAAGTCAAGCAAGTCAAGCAAGTCAAGCAAGTCAAGCAAGTCATGAATTGGATGTCCACGATGAGTAAATATTTTTTTAGAATAACGCATAGCATTCTGCTATGGATCCTGATTGCCATGGCAAGTGGTGCAGTTGCTGCAGCCATGCCCACTAAACCGCATAGTGTGCAAACAAAGCCCACCCCTGAACACGTGATGCAACTTTCGCTGAAAGATTTGGGGGAAGAAAGAGCGGTACGACTTGTTGGGGGAGATGTCGCATCAAGTATTGATTTTTCGTTTCATACCGTGGACATTGTTAAGCGTCTGCGTTTGAAATTGCATTATTCCTATTCAAACACTTTAAATCCACAAACCAGCTATCTACAAATTGCTTTAAATGGTCAACCTGTCGGTAAGTTAGCCTTACCAAAAGGAACCTCAGAAAATGTGCGGACAGTGATTGAAATCGATCCCTTGTATTTACAAGACTGGAATCATTTGTCATTTCAGTTTATTTCGCACTTAGAGAAACCATTTTGTGATAATCCACGAGATCAGCAGTTGTGGATTCAACTAAATAACAAAGATACCTTAATTGAAGCTGATGTTGATACGTTGCCACTCAGCAACGAACTCACTTTGTTTCCATTACCTTTCTTTGATAAACATGACATTCGTGATCCAACACTTACGGTGGTGCTGCCCAAACATCCTTCATGGGGTACCCTTAAGTCGGCTGGTATTATGGCTTCGTGGTTTGGTAGTTTAGTAGATTGGCGCAAAGTACATTATGCAAGCTACTTGGATGCACTTCCTATGCAGGATGCCATTGTATTGGCAACAGCATCCGATCATATTGAAGGACTTGTTCTGCCACCCATAAGCAATGGAGTAGCGACGATTTCTGTAGTGAAGAATCCTCGAAATCCCAATACAAGTTTGCTACTCATCGTTGGGCGTGATGAGGAAAGTCTTATTAAGGCAAGTCAAGCACTCGTCCTAGGTAAAGTCCCGCTTGAGGGTGATATGCAAAGTGTGCAAGTGCCAAGTATGCCGAAGCACATTCCATTTGATTCAACGAAGTGGCTACCTATTGGAGGAAAGATTCCGCTTGGCGATATTGTTCCTGCCGAAAAACTCTCCGCAAGGGGATTGTTTCTAACACCACATCAAATGGTTTTGCATTTGCCACCGAATATTTATCGCGCCGAAACAACGTCTATCCCAGTTGATTTTTCTTTCGAGTCGTCTAATAACACACGCTATTTAACACGCATTGAAGCGTTCTTTAATGATATTAGGTTTCAATACGAAGTATTTGACAAGCCAATTGAAACGGCTCCCGCCAGAATAAAGCATCGTTTGCAACTTAACATTCCAACTAAAAACCTGACAGGACGAGATACGATAACCGTGCGTTTTGTCTTCACTGATAAAACCGTAGCGGTTTGCAACGAAGCATTGGTCATCGATGAAATTAAGGTTGATCCACATTCAATCATTGATTTGAGCAAACTCTCTCGTTATGTTGAGTTGCCCGATTTGTCCTATCTCGCCTATACAGCTTATCCCTTTAGTAAGTACGCAGATTTGTCTGAAACGGCTGTGCTGATGCCAGACACTCCTGATCAGTACGAAATCGACAGTATGTTGACTATGTTGGGACATATCGGTAACAAAACAGGGGCACCTGCAACTGCCATTTCAATTTCTTCAATCAATGCAGCAAGTAAATTTGCTGACAAAGATATTTTAGTGGTCGGTGGTATTGATCGCTTGCGTACTTTGCTTGATCAATGGAAAAGTAGCATCCCAGTGAATTTGCTCTCTGATGATCAACCCTATCCGTATTTTGGCAGCCATTATGTAAAAAGATGGTTGGAATGGTTTGATGTGAAGGCCAGATTCAATTATCTGAAAAAGGAAAGTGAGATGGTCGTTGCGGAATTTGAGTCCCCAATGCAGAGCCAAAGAGGTGTTGTGATTTTAGCAGCTAAAGATACACCTAGATTGGTCGACATCTCATCGACATTAAACACTTTTTGGTTTGCCAAAAATTTTGTGGGTGACGTTTCTGTCATATCGGAGAAAGCGGGCGATGATCGTGTCACAACGTTTGAATTAGCCAAGAAATTCTCAATTGGACAAAGATCATTTTTAGAGTGGGCAAGAAACTTCATCCAAAATAATCCTTGGTTAGCAATATTTATCTCATTTGTTATTGCCCTGTTTTTCTCATCTATGACCTATCGTGCTATGAGACGTAGGGTCGATATTAGACTAGCTAGGGTTGAATAATGAGGCTATTAAGAATCACGTTTATCCTAGTGATATCCTTTTTCTCATCTTATGCTGAAGCTTCATGCGCTGAAAAATGGCCTTTGTGGCAGGACTTTACTAAAGGGTATATTCAACTCGATGGGCGGGTCGTTGATCGCGGTGCTGAAGGTATCTCTACTTCTGAAGGTCAGTCCTACTCTCTTTTTTCGGCTCTGGTTGCTGATGATAAGGTGCAATTCGATCGTATTTTAAAATGGACTGTTGATAATTTAGCCCAAGGAAATTTGAGTATTCATCTTCCAGCGTGGAAATGGGGAAAGTCAAATGATGGATCGTGGAAAACGCTTGATATGAATTCCGCTAGCGATGCTGATCTTTGGATCGCATATTCGCTATTTCATGCGGCAGAGCAATGGAAGGAAAAGTCCTATCGAGAAACCGCGGTTGCATTGCTGAGAAATATTGCCCGTCGTGAGGTGGTGGATTTGCCAGCAATGGGGAGTATGTTGTTGCCCGCTCCGTACGGATTCGCCGTGAATGCAAACACTTGGCGGCTCAATCCCAGTTATATGCCTATTCAATTACTACGCTATTTTGCTAAGGTTGATAAAGAGGGACCATGGGATGAGATAGCCCAAAATACGCTCAAAATGATCGTCGCGACATCAAATAGAGGGCTAGTAGCTGACTGGGTGTTATATAGCGTTCAAAAGGGGTTCTATCCAGATAATGAAAAAGGAAGCTACACCAGCTACGACGCAATTCGTGTTTATTTGTGGTGGGCAATGTTGAATCAACGTGATCCTGCTTATGTAGCATTACGCCCTTATTTGGTCGATGTGGCTCAATTTTCACCTGAAAATTCCAACTTGCCTGAACGTATCAATGTAAAAAGTGGCAATGAGGATGGGATAGCTCCCAGTGGATTTGCAGCAGCTATTGCACCTTATCGTCGTACTGTGTACGGACATAAAGAAGAGAGTCCCCTTTCTCTAGGTGGTGATTCAAGTTATTACGATTCAGTGTTAAAACTATTAGGGTATGGTTGGTTAGACAAGCGTTATCAGTTTGACTTAAATGGTAAATTAGTGATGGGGTTCAAGGCATGTTTAAACTAAATAAAATCGCAGGTTCTATTGGTATGGCAATCATGTCCATGCAGACATGTTATGCCGAGGCTGGCTTCAAGCCCACATTGGCCGTGAACAATCAGAATTCCGCCATGCAATCATTGCATCAAAATATCATGCTTGCGTTGAATGATGCCCCAATACCTAAGCAAGATAGGATCTCCCAATCGGCAGCGGTTGATGCTTTGCTGGTAAAAGCGCGCTATTGGAAAGCGCATAATCGAGCTGATCTTGCTGCAACCGCATGGGAACGAATTTTACATAGTAATCATAGACAAGAAGAAGCTTTGGCTGGCTTGGCTCTGTACCATGCAAAACTCAAAAATACAGTGCAAGCTGAAGAATATCTGAATAAGTTAAAGCAGGTCAATCCTAAACAACCCGTCATTGGCGATGTGGAAAGAATTCTTTATCCAAACAGAACACCAACTGTTGCAGCACCAGTGGTGCCAGAGAATTTAGCACGTGAAAAAATTAAGCTGGCAAATCAGCTTTTTGAACATGGAAATTATGTAGAAGCAGAGGCGGCGTACCGTGAAATACTAACCATTGTCCCAAAATTCCCTGAAGGTCTATTTGGTGTGGCAATTGCCTCATTAAAACTACGAAAATTTGATAATGCGTTGTCCTTTTTTGACCAGTATGAATCCGTTAAAAAAGATACTACGATTTTGCCTCAACTACGCAGTGAAGCATTGACGGGTAAAGGGGCAATTGCTGAGGCTGCGGGTGATATTCCCTCGGCGATTCAGTACTATGCACAAGCAAATTCACTTTATTCCAAGTATCCTTGGGTAACGCTTTCGTTGGCGAGATTGCAGCGTAAGCAAGGTGATGCTGCTACTGCGCACAAAACGATTGAAACGATGACGGCGAGTGCTCAGGATCGTGACACCAACTTCATGGCAGCACTTTTTTATGCAGAAGAAAATCAATGGGCACTAACCCTTCCTTTGCTTGATCATATTCCCGAAAAAGAACGCAGTGGGGCTATGCGTGAACTCCGATCTAGAGCCATTGTGTATGTCAAATCTGATTTAGCCAAAAAACTGTATGCAGAAGAAAAAAATCAGGAAGCAATTGAAGCCCTATCAAGTGTCGAAGATGATGCTGGTGGTAAGCCAGAACTCATCGCTGTGGTGACCGAAACCTGGGTTAAAATTAAGCAAAATGATCATGCCATTGCCTTTCTAGAGCGCAACAAGCCATTGACACCTGGTGCTCAGCTTCAGTATGGTTGGCTGCTGTTGCAGGCCAACCAAGATGTGAAACTGAATGAATTGTTCGCCGAAATCGATAGTCATCCTGATGTGTTCAGTAGTGAACAATTGAGTGAGTGGGATGAAATCCGTATCGTATTGGCAGTGCGTCAAGCTGATGCTTTGGATCGACAAGAAAGAGCCTCTGAAGGGTTGAGTCTACTTGCCCCCTTACTTGCCAAATATCCCCAGAATGTGAATTTGCTACTCGCACAAGGACGTTTGCAAGCAACAGCCCGTGACTTACCCGCTGCACTAAAAGTGATAGATTCGGTTCTTGTTATTGAGCCTGGAAATCATGAGGCCGTAAGGCAAGGTACGATGTATGCGATCCAAATGCGTGATTATCCAAAAGCGGATCAATATTTAGCGGGATCTCGTCTGGATGATGCACAGCGAGTGGACTTGTATGTTGATGCTGGTCATACCGCAGAGTCGCAGCAAAATCTCACTCAAGCTGAGGTCTATTTTGAAGTGGCTAGAGAATTAGGGGCTCATGTAAAAGTGGTGGACATTTCTGAGTCTCCTGATCGTCAATTGGCTGGATCTCAAATTGAACATGATGGATATTTTGAGACGGGCTATTCCATGCGATACAAAAGCGGTTTAAATGGATTAAGCTACCTCTATGAAAGTGAGGTTCCACTTACGTGGCATGTGCCGCTAGAAGATAAGCAATCATCCTTTGTATTCAAAGCGACGAATGTAAATTTGAACGCAGGAGATGCTGCATTGTGGTTAGATCTGTTTGGAACAAATCTTCCCGTGCCAGCGGTATTGCCCTCTTATCCTGTCAGTGCAAATGGCATGGCATTTTCAGCAGGTTATCAATCAAGGACAGTGTCAGCAGATATAGGGGTAAGTCCACAAGGTTTTGCATTTAATCACGTCGTAGGCGGATTACGTGTGAATCAAGATATTGATGGTTCCAATTATGCGTTGGAGGTATCTCGTCGTTCGCTTGCGGAAAGTGTACTCTCCTATGCGGGGGCAGTTGACAATATTACAGGCGTGGCATGGGGTGGCGTCACTAAAATGGGTGGACAAGCGTCTATTTATAGTCCAATTAGCGGACCGTGGGCAGCATATGCCAGTATGGGACTTTACAGCTATGAAGGCGCCAATGTACTTAACAACACCTCTAACCATTTCAGTGCATCGTTGATTTACGAGTTAGTACATACCGACACTTTTAAAGCATCTATTTCGGGACGTTTGTCACGAACAGGCTTCGATAATAATCAGAACTACTTCTACTGGGGACACGGGGGATACTATAGCCCTCAGCGTGAGTTGAGCTTTAGTCTTCCCCTTCATTTGACTGGCAAAACAGAAACGCTGAATTATGAAATTAATATCAGTCCAGGTATAGCAGAAGTCGTTGAAACACCTTCGTGGATTTACCCAACTGATCCGCTTAGGCAAGCTGCGATGCTGCCACCAACTGGTGTGACTTTGGGCAATATTGTCGGTGCTAAAGGCACATGGAGAACGGATTGGACAGTCGAATACGCAGTCGCCAAGCAACTCGTATTGGGCAATCGTTTTCATTATGATGAAGCCCCTGCCTACAAACAGTTAGGCGCAATGCTATATCTGCGCTACGATTTTGAGCAGGGTCATAGAACAAGCTTCCCACCTAGCCCAACGCGACCGTATTACCTCTCCTCGCAGTCAGGTGCTGGGCTGAATTAGGGATGTGATGAATAAGCCGTTAACTCAGATGGATTTAGCCAAGCGTAAATTGTTGGTCGGATTGGCTGCGTTTACGGCGTACCAACTCCTACCTAACTTGGTTTTTGCTAACCCGATAGAAGCTGTAGCTACCGCTCAGGATCTAGGTGGTTTTCTCCAGTTAAGCACGATTTTGACGGGTTATGCCTTGTTGGATAAAGATACTGCTAGGCTCATACTCATTCACATTCGCACTGAACCTTGGGGCAAGGAGCATATAGCTCAAGTTTCCGCCAAAGTTTTACCCTCTTCACCAGACAACACAGGTTCAACGACGAGAAGACAACGCTTGGATATGACAAAGTTCTCCGAGGGGGAACGCTGGTTTATAGGACATTTGATGACCACTTGGTTTACTGGAGTTTACTATCACCAATCGGGCAATCATGTGATTTCCTACCATAATGCCTTGATGCACGCCGCTATTCAAGATATTCGACCTATTCCAGGTTATAGCGAAGGTGGTGCGTTCGGATTTTGGGCAGAACCACCTGTAGGTGCGGCTCAATGAGTGATAATCCTGCCACAGCATTTGATTTTGTAATTGTTGGCTCAGGTGTTGCAGGTGCGCTGCTTGCAAGGGAGCTCGTTAAAGTAGGTTCGACAGTTTGCATCCTTGAATCAGGTGGACACATTGATCGCAATCAGGCAGTTGAGAAATACCGTAACTCTTTAGTGCGAGATCTTGCTGCACCTTATCCACAGTGGGCATGGGCTCCCATTCCTGACGCAGCTAATGCTGCCTCCTACTTTGGTCAAAATAGTTCGCAAGAGTATCGCCCCAGCTATTTGAAGCAAGTTGGCGGAACAACTTGGCACTGGACGGGGATGACACCGCGCTTTTTGCCAGCTGATTTTGCCTTGCATAGCCGTTATGGTGTGGGTGTGGATTGGCCAATCAGCTACGCTACTTTAGAGCCATATTACCTTAAAGCGGAGCACAGCCTTGGGGTTTCAGGTGATAGTGTGGACGATCATGGTTCACCACGAAGTGGAAACTACCCAATGCCCGCTATCCCCATGCCTTATTCAGATCGCGTCGTCGCCGAGCGGCTGGCAAAACATGGCATACCTGTCAAACCTTTTCCAGCGGCGAGAAATAGTTCAGACTACAACAATCGCCCTCAATGCCGTGGCAACAATACGTGCACCCCAATTTGTCCTATTGGCGCACAGTACAGTGCGGATACCGATGTAGATCATGCGGTTCGATTAGGTGCGACGTTGATCGACCGAGCAACCGTTTATCGTTTGGAAATAAATAGCGACAAGCGCATCGTCGCAGCGCATTACAAGCTACCTGATGGCACCAATCATCGCGTCACGGCCAAGCGATAAAGTGGACCCCTCGGTCAAGACAATAATGTGTCTAGTTTAAGAGGGTCGCCTATTTCATGCAGCTGGTCGGCGCTGCCCCGTGTTTTTGTTTCTATTTCTAAACGCGTTTTTGCTGTCGCACTG
>JAQTYN010000071.1 GCA_028688275.1 Gallionella sp.
AAGCAGCCGCGACCGATCACATGCAGAAATTGGAACAAACTCCCGAACGAGTCAAAAGCTACTTTCAGGATATTCACGTAAAATATGCCGCATAAAAACTTCAAACTTCACCTGGCCGAATCAATAGCTGCAAAGGCGCGTTACACGCGCCCTTGAGTGAATGCCATTCGCGCCTTCGGCATACCCTCTCCCCCAACCCCTCTCCCGTAAACGGGCGAGGGGAGTCGGTGTAAAACTTATACCTTACGAAGGCATCACGGCAATGCGGCGTCGCCCAAACGCGCTGGTATAACGCTCAAAATGCCCTGCGATTTTTGCATGGCAATCGGGGCAATGTCCGTCGGGCGTGACTCGGTTTTGTTCAATCTCATACCAATCGCGCACAATCAGCGGGGTTTTACAGGCGGGACAATACGTGGAATCACCCGCCTTATCGTGGATATTGCCGATGTAAACATAGTTCAATCCCGCCGAAAGCGCGATTTTTCTTGCGCGTAATAGCGTTTCAGGCGGTGTCGCGGGAATGTTAGTCATCTTGTAGTCGGGATGAAAAGCCGTGAAATGCAACGGCACATCCCGCCCCAGTTCTTTGGCAATCCATGCACTCATCGCGGCAATTTCCGCTTCGCTGTCATTTTGCCCAGGAATCAGCAAGGTGGTCAATTCAACCCAGACTTGAGTTTCCTGACACAGGTATGTGAGCGTATCCAACACAGGTTGCAAATGTCCACCGCACAATTTGACATAGAAGTCATCGCTAAAACCCTTTAAATCCACATTTGCGGCGTCCATCTTGGCAAAGAAATCGCGACGCGGCGCATCATGAATATACCCTGCGGTCACCGCCACCGTTTTGATCCCCCGCGCATGACAAGCATCCGCCACATCCATCGCATATTCAGCAAAGATCACAGGGTCGTTATAGGTAAACGCCACGCTTTTGCACCCCATATTTTCGGCGGTACGCGCAATCGCCTCTGGACTGGCTTGATCTGCCAACTTATCAAAGTGCCGCGACTTGGAAATATCCCAGTTCTGACAAAACTTACACGATAGATTACAGCCCGCTGTCCCGAATGAAAGGATGTGACTGCCAGGGTAGAAGTTGTAAAGCGGCTTCTTTTCCACAGGATCAACACAAAAACCCGAAGAGCGTCCATAGGTGGTCAACACCATCGCGTCGCCTACTCTGCCCCGCACAAAACACGCACCGCGCTGCCCTTCGCGCAATTTGCAGTCTCGCGGACACAGATCGCATTGGATACGCCCATCTGCCAGCAAGTGCCAGTATTGAGCTGGATAACGTTCGTCTAAACTGATGGCTTCATCCATTGGAGTGCTCCTTTTCCTGCCACTTCATCACGGTGTAGCGGGATAGCTTGATGCCTTCTGCCCAGAAATCAGGACTCAGCCCTGCTTTATGCTTGAGGTGCGCCATAAATTGCGTCGGATCAGGCAATTGTTCCCATACCTGTGGCAAAAAGGTGCTGCGATAACCGTCAAACTCAAAAATCACCCCATCCTCCAAGGGACGCAATTGCGCCAGCGCGTCGCTTTCCGAGCTAAATGCCATAGGCTGCGCGGCGGTTAGCAATGAAATTTCGATACGAGTGTTTTCCAACTCAGCGGCGGTCAGCGGCATAAAGCGCGGATCACGCAGGGCGGCGGACACCGCGTTGCTTTTGACATCGTCGAGCAAGGCGCAATGGGCGACCAGTGAACCGATGCAACCACGCAATTGTCCGTATTGGGTCAGGGTAACGAAACACGCCCCGTTTTCTGCCAACCACGGCGCAGTTTCATCAGCGGTGCGGGGGATATGCAGCGCACGTGAAATTGCTGCACGGGCAATAGGCAACAAGATGTCGCCACGATTATCTGTCGCCATCATCGTGATATTTCTCCTGAAGTGGGCGCGGTAAACGCCAGCGCAGCGTAGCCCACTACGCGATCCGCTGAACCTGCTGTATCGCCCGAATTGCGCAGATCCAGCAAATGAGGCGTGAGCTGGTGATGTTTTGCCGCGAGCAACAATCCGCCAATCGGTGTGCCGCCGCAAGCGTGGTCGTGATCTATGGGCTGATGCAATTTTAGAATGGCTTGCACGGTCGCGGCATCCACGCGTTGCGCCATCTGATAAGGCAAAAAATGGGATAAATCTGAGCTGATGACAATCAAAGTCTCGTCCCCACCCCAAAGCTTTTCCAACACTTCCGCGACTTCTGCCGCACTCGCCATCCCCACTGCCAGCGGCAACAACGTAAATTCGGACAGCACGGATTGTAGAAAAGGCAGTTGCACCTCCAGCGAGTGTTCTTGTGCATGTACCTCTGCGCTGACACAAACTTGCGGTAAATCGGCGAGGGCTGTGACCGCTGCTTGGTCAATGTTGACTCGCCCCAATGGCGTATCGAACGCATCTGCATCGGGCAAAGCCAGTCCCCGCACCGCCACACGATGCGTCGGCCCCAGCAAAATCACGCGGCGGATGCGATGGGCGATGGGTTTGAGCGTGGCATAGCCTGTCGCCGCAATCGCGCCCGAATAGCAGTAGCCCGCGTGCGGAACGATCAATGCTTTGGGAACTAGGGAATAAGGACGGGCTTGAGCCAAGAAGTCTTGCACTTCCTGCGCGAGCGCGATGGGATTCGCAGGGTAAAATGCCCCTGCTACGGCGGGTGGACGAATAATAGGCATAACAAGCTCCTTTTCTAGGAACACGCGACTTCAACAGTCTGGACGGGCTATGCTAGCGGCGCACTCCCCGTGCCGAGGATGTTACACCAAATTCGTCCGTGTCAGATTATCAAGCAAATGTTCCACTTTTTTGACCTCTTCGACCGCAAAAAATCCTTGCTTGTTGGTGCCTTTATGCCCCTCGTTGTCTTGATAAGATTCCGTTCTCAGCACCAAATCACCCGTGCCATCGGCATGTTCGGTTCGTTCGATATTGTGAATGTCCGCCGCCAAATAGGTTTTGACTGTGATGGACTTGATGCCCTCGATGGAAAAAGCACGTTGCGTGGTGATCGCGTAAATCATCGAACGCGCTTTGTGGCGTAGCCAAAAAGGAGAAGCCAACCCGCCCAAGCCGATCAACAAAAAAGGCAGTCCAAACAACGGGAAAAAACTGAAGGGACTATCGAAGGTCGGCAAGTGAAACCCCGACGCACCCGCCATCCAAAACAAACTAAACGCCGTCCATGGGATAAAAAACAACCACAACGCAAACCCCGTTTTCATAAAACGATTAGGATTCGGCTGCCCGACCCAAACCAGCGATTCTCCAAACTTCAATTCCGCTTGCACGCGTTGTTGCAAATGGGGCGGCAAGTTATAAATGCTCGACATGAAAAACTCCTTTGGTATTGTGAATGTGCTTGTAGTGCCGTAGCTTGGGTTTAACGCAGTATTTTTCATTTAAAAAAGTTGTTGCACTTCATTTCTCAGCTCAATCTATGCTCGCTGTCGGTAAATAAACAGTGCCACGACCCATAGCGCAAGTTCGAGTGCGAACGACCAATGGAAGATGAAATTCAGCCACCAGGGTTGGTAAAGCGCAGGTACGGTGAACATCGCAAATGGGCGGTCAATAAACGGCGCAAACCACCATATATCGCCAACGATACTGTCAAGAATCAGGTGAATAAATCCGCTTAGGCAGAATATAAACGCAAGCGAGGCCGCTTTGCTAGAAAGGTTATGCCTCATCCATAACAAAGAGATTACCAGCAAGCAAAGCCACAAAATTGGGAAATGGGAAACATAGCTGTGGTGGTGATGCTGTCGATGATCTATCAAATAAAAGTAAAACATATCAAGATCGGGTGCTAACGCGCCGAGAATACCGACCACGAGAAATTTTCTGGGTGAAATACCGCGCCGAATAAAGTTCTGGAGCAGAAGTTTGGCTGCAATGTAGCCCGCTGGGGCATGTCCAATAATCATCAATGATCCACGAGTTGAATTTGTAGTGCTGATGGCTAAGTTAATAAATACTTTTCATTTAAAACAATCTATTGGGATTCACACCGCAGTCCAACCCTCACGATTTACCCCGTCCGATTCAACCTCGGATCAAACGCATCTCTAACTGCATCGGCGAATAAGTTTGCCGCCAACACCAGCACCAGCATAAAGCTAAACGCGGCGGCGAGTGTCCACCAGACCATGGGTTCGCGCCCCATTTCGAGGCGGGCGGCGTTAATCATGGTGCCGAAGCTCATCATGGACGGATCAACGCCCACGCCGACGTAGGACAGCACGGCTTCGGCGAGTACCAGTCCGCTGAAGTCCATGACCAGCGAAATCAAAATGATGTGCATGACGTTGGGGACGATGTGGCGGGTGAGGATGCGCAGACTGGATACGCCGAAGGATTGGGCGGCTTGGATGTATTCCATTTCGCGCAGTTTCAGCGTTTCGCCGCGCAGCAAGCGGCACAGCCCCGTCCAACTGGTCATGCCTAAAATCAGGCATAAAAACACCAACCGCAAGTCGGCGCGGGAAGCGGCGGTGTCGAACCATTGCGGGTGGGTGTCGATGGTGATTTGCATCATCAACACGGCGGCGGCGATCAGCAGCACGCTGGGGATGGAACTCAGCACGGTGTAAATGTATTGAATCACGTCATCCACCCAACCGCGAAAATACCCAGCGGCGATGCCTAAAAATAACGCCAGCGGCAGTGTCACCAACGTGGTCACCGTGCCGATAATCAGCCCCGTGCGGATGCTTTTCAGCGACAAATACAACACATCCTGCCCAACTTTATCCGTGCCGAGGACGTGATACACCGTGGCGAGGTTGGCGAGAATGCCGAGGAAGAGGCACAGCATTAACCATGCGATAACAAGCGGCGAAGCAAGTACATTCCCCGTTCGTGGTGAGCCTAGTAATTTCCCCGTTCGTGGTGAGCATGTCGAACCATGAACGCGGGCGTTATTCGAGTCACCCTTCGACAAGCTCAGGGCGAACGGTTGGAGACGGCGCAACATCAGTAAACCAATCCCGACCAACAATCCCACCAATCCCCCTTGCACACTGCGCCTAACCACATCGCTATTTTTTGCTGACAAATCCGTGAGATGCGCGCCGCCATAGCGCAACTTTGGGTAATCTCGCCGCACTTGTCCTGCCGCGTCGGTGTAGGTTTCTTTGGCATACAAGGTGGTGGCAAACGGTGCGGAGTAGGTTTTTTCGGTTTGGGATTTTAATTTGACCAGCAGCTTGTCCAACACGCTCAGGACTTCAGGCGAATACGCGCCGCTTTGATTCGGCAACGCTTCCCGAAAATGCAGCGTGTCCAACCCGCCGATCAGCAGAAAAACCGACAACAGCAACAACGACACCATCGCCATCGAACTTTGCGCCACGCGTTGCCACGGCAACAACAAATGCGGATGCCGTCGAACATGCCATACGCCCACGCCACCCGCACTCAGCAGCAAAAATACCAGCGCGTCGCTCCATAAAATCACGGGGATAAAATTCATTTCGCCCCTTTCGTCATTCCCGCATAGGCGGGAATCCAGTTGATTGAAAAATCCCCGCATAGCGGGTCAACATTCAGGTTTTGTCCGCTTCGCGGAGTTGTTTTTTTGCTGGATTCCCGCCTGCGCGGGAATGACGGCGTGAATGGATTATTTGGGTTCATTGCAACCTCACGCGTGGGTCAACCAAGGTATAAGACACATCGGTCAAAATCAGTCCGATGATGTACAGCACCGAGCCTAAAAACACCATAGACCGCACCACGCCAAAATCTTGGGCTTGAATTGCGTCGATTGTGTAGCTGCCCAAGCCTGGGATACCAAAGAACGATTCGGTCAATAAACTGCCCATAAACAGCGACGGAATCACCACCACCACGCCCGTCAATATGGGAATCATGGCGTTTTTCAGCACATGGCGAAACAGCACCGCCCATTCTGATACGCCTTTTGCCCGTGCGGTGCGCACATAATCTTTGCCAATTTCTTCTAAAAAAATGGTGCGATACCAGCGCGTGCTCGCGCCTACGCCGCCGAGAATGCCGATCAAAACGGGCAAAATCAAAAATTTCACCCCGCCCCAACCGCTGTCATAACCCGAAATCGGCACCCAATGCCATAATTTGCTGATGAAAAATTGCCCGCCAATGATGAAAAACAAACTGGACACCGACATCAATAACACGCAAATCGCCACGCCCGCCGTGTCCAAAAACGTGCCGCGCAGCAGCGTCATCACCAAGGCGAAGCTGACGTACAACAGCAATCCCACTAAAAAAGTCGGCAAGGCAATCGCCAAACTGGGCAACATCCGCGTTTTAATCTCCCGCGAAATGTTGCGCCCATCGTCTGAAAAACCAAAGTCCAATACAAACATCCCCACGGATTTATCCCAAAAAATCGTGTCGGTGATGTGCGCTGCGCCGCTATTTTTTGCATTGAAAAATAAAGGCTTATCGTAGCCGTGCTGGTGTTTCCATTTGGCAATCGCGTCAGGGGTGACACGTTTCATGCCCAACTGCATCCGTGCCATATCGTCGGGCGTGTTGACCACAAAAAATAAGGTGAAGGTCAATAGATTCACCCCGATCAAAATCGGCACAGCATACAAAATTCGGCGCAGGAGGTATGCAAACATGAGGAAAATCAGGAAAAATACGAACGCGTATTGTAGGGGGGGAAAGCGGCACGAGCAATGCAAAACGGGGGTATTAAGCCCCCGTTTTGAAAGTCATCCCTGCTTATTTACTAAACGGTTGTGAGCGCGGGGTTTTGTCGTTGGAAGGCGGCAAAATCGGCAGCGCGAAGGTCGGTTGTTTGCCTGTCAAGGTTTTCAAGAAAGCCACGATTTGCGCATTTTCAGCATCGGTAAATTTCTTGCCCAATTGCACGCGACCCATGGTTTCCACCGCTTGGGTCAGCGTTGCCGCTTCGCCGTCGTGGAAGTAGGGGTAGGTCAATTCGATATTGCGCAAAGTTGGGACTTTGAACAACAGACGATCTTCCTCTTTGCCTGTCACGCCAAAACGACCCGTCGCAGGATTCGCCGTTTGATACGCTGCCACCGCACCCATTTTTTGGTAGGAATTACCCCCCACCGCAGAACCGTTATGGCACGCCACGCAACCGCTGTCTTTAAACAGTGTGTAGCCCGCCTTTTCATCCGCCGTCAGGGCTTTTTTATTGCCTTTCAACCACTTATCAAAACGTGAATCAGGGGTCACCAAGGTCGCTTCAAACGCAGCAATCGCGGTGGTCACTTTATCAATATCAACCGTATTCGCACCAAATACCTGTTTAAATTCTGCTATATACGCAGGAATAGACTGCAATACCTCAACGGCAAGCACATGCGTCGAAGCCATTTCACCAGGGTTAGCAATCGGGCCGCCCGCTTGGGCTTTCAAATCCGCTGCGCGACCATCCCAGAATTGCGCCAGATTCATGCTGGAATTCAACACGGTCGGCGCGTTAATTGGCCCTTGATTCCAGTTGTGACCAATCGAGGTCTTCAGATTATCCGTGCCGCCCATAGACAAATTGTGGCAAGAATTACAGGAAATAAACCCTGATTTCGACAAGCGCGGGTCAAAAAACAGTTTTTTACCCAACTCAACCATGGCAGGACTTTTGACTTTTGCAGCGACAATCGGTTGTATGGGTTCTTTGCTACCCGCGTGTGCGGCGGAAGCGGCAACCATCAGTGCGCTAAGCAACCAAATACGAGAATGAGACATCTGACTTCTCCTTAAGATAAAAAGATTGTAACGAAAAAACGGGGGCGAATTGTAAACCCAACTAATAAGCAACCCCTAATACTCTTCACCGCAAAGGGGCATCCATTGCGTATGAAAATTGAACACTACATGAGCAATGCTCATGGTCAAAGCGACAAGCCGCCTGACAATTATTTCCCCTGCCAATCGCGCCTGATCGCTTGTGCTTCACTGAAAATTTGGTGCAGGGCTGCGCCGTCGGAATTTTGTAGCGCGAGGCGCAGGGATGCTAATTCAGCTTGGTAGGCGGAGATTTCGTTGAGTAGTGCGTCGCGGTTGGCGAGGCTGATGTCGCGCCACATATCGGGAGAGCTGGCGGCGATGCGGGTGAAGTCGCGGAAGCCGCTGGCGGCGAAGGACAGCAGTAGCTCACGGTTGTCGCGTTGGGCTAAATCGTGTACCAGCGCGAAAGATAACAAATGGGGCAAATGACTGACGGCAGCAAAAATCGCGTCATGTTCGGTGTGGCTGAGTTCAAAAATGTGCGCGCCGCAGGCTAACCAAGCGTCTTTGACACGTTGCACGGCGGCGGGGGAATTTTCGGGCAAGGGCGTAATCACCACTTTTTTACCCACATATAAATCCGCGATGGCTGCCGCAGCACCACTTTTTTCCGCGCCTGCGATGGGGTGGGCTGGGACAAATTGCCCGACTTTATCGCCCAATTGAAGGTACGCGTCTTGCACCACATTGGTTTTGGTACTGCCGCCATCTGTGACCAGCGTGTTCGCGCCCAAATGTGGGGCGATGCGCGCCATCCAGTCCGCCATGCTGCCGACAGGCGTGGCTAACAACACCAAATCAGCATCGCGTACTTCTGTCGCAATATCCTCGCCCACGCGGTCAATCACGCCCAGTTGTAAGGCTTGTTGCACACTGGCGGCACTGCGCCCAAAGCCGACGATTTCATTCGCCGCGCCCGCCTGCCGTAAGCCCAAAGCAAACGAGCCACCAATCAGCCCCACGCCACAAATCACCACTTTCTTCAAAATGTTCTCCTACCGCACCAAAGTGCGTGGATTATACCTGAGCACTACCATCCTCACTTTAACGCGGCGAAGAGGTTATGCCTCACAACGCGTCGCGCAAGGGAAACGCTTATAAAATCTTCCGTTCATGGTGAGCTTGTCGAACCATTAACCGAAATCACCAATTAAATCCATTCACCCTTCGACCATTCGACAAGCTCACGGCTCAGGGCGAACGGATTTAATCAGTGCCTCCCTAGGCAAAAAGTGGGCGGTATAATCGCTCTCTATACTTCACGCGAAGGACTTTCATGGCAATGCACGCGAATTCCTTGATTCAAAGCACGATGACCCATTTAGGGCGTTTTTCGCCTTTCGATCAAATGGCACGACACGAAGTGCAATGGCTGACGGAGCGGTTGCGGGTGGCGTATTACGCTAAAGGCGAGGTTATCCTTGAACCAAAACATGGTGATGTGAGCCATTTTTTTGTGATTAAACAAGGTATTGTGCAAGGCGAACAAGACGTAGCACGCACGCAGGAAGATACCGCTTGGCTGGAATTACACGAGGGCGAGTGTTTTCCACTGGGCGCGTTATTGGCACGGCGACCTGTCAACAGCGTGTATCGGGCGCGAGAAGATGTGTTTTGCTATGAATTGCCCGCTAAGGATTTTCATCAGCTCACCCATCTCAGCGTCCCGTTCCACGATTTTTGCACGCGGCGCATCGCCAATTTATTGGAGCAATCCAAGCACGTGATTCAGGCGCAATACGCACAATCCAGTGTCGAACAGCAATCTATGTCCAGCCCATTGTCTGATCTGATTCGCCATTCGCCTGTGACGTGTGCGCCTGATACGCCGATTCGGACGGTGTTGCACAGCATGCAAGACCAAGGCGTTGGCTCTATGATCGCCGTGGAAGGTGAGCGTGCGGTCGGGATTTTTACCTTGCACGATGTACTCAAGCGTGTGGTGTTGGCGCAATACGACTTAGACCTGCCCATTATTGACGTGATGAGTACCGAACTTACGCTCCTGTCGCCGCAAGCCTTGGCTTACGAAGCGGCGTTGACCATGGTCAAACAGGGCATTCGTCACGTATTGGTTAGCGATCACGGCAAACTGCTGGGTATTGTTTCCGAAAAGGATTTGTTCGGCTTGCAACGTGTGGGGCTGCGGCAAATTGGTGTGTCGCTACGCAGCGCGACTACTTCGGTACACTTTAAACACGCGGCTGATGACATCCGTCAACTCGGCCAAAATATGCTGGCACAAGGCGTGGGCGCGGAACAACTGACGCAAATTATTTCGACTTTAAACGACCTGTTAACCCAACGTATTATTGAAGTGGAATGGGCGCGCGCGCAGCAGCAAGCAAACTGGCAACAGGTGGATTTTTGCTGGTTGGCGATGGGCAGTGAAGGGCGTTATGAGCAAACGCTCAACACTGATCAAGACAATGGCATTATTTTTCAAACACCTGAAGGCAGTACACCCGATGCGATCCGTGCGCAATTACTGTCTTTTGCTCAAGCGGTGAATACGGTGCTGGATGCCTGCGGATTTCCTTTTTGCAAAGGCAATATTATGGCAAGCAACTCGCAATGGTGCTTGAGTTTGGCGGAATGGCAAAACGTGTTTTCCGACTGGATTTTCCGTGGGGATGGGGGGGTGCTGCTGAATGCGTCTATTTTCTTTGACTTCCGCGCCTTGTCGGGCAAGCATGAATTAGCCCAAACCTTGCGCGTGTGGTTGCACGGCAAGATCAAAGAAAATCGGCTATTTTTGAAGAAGATGGTCGTAAATGCGTTGGATAATCGCCCGCCTTTGGGATTGTTACGCGACTTTTTACTGACTAAAGGTGAGGACAACACCGCCGCTTTGGATTTGAAATTCAATGGCATCACACCCTTCGTCGATGCAGCACGCATTTTTGCCCTAGCCGCTGGAACCAATGAAACCAATACCGCCCAGCGACTCAGAGCGGCTGGGCATTTGTGGCAATTGGAGGCGAGCGAAATCGAAGCGTGGGCAAATGCGTTTCATTACATCCAACTGTTGCGCTTGCGGCTGCAACATGAACAATCCAAAAGTAAGGTTGCATTGTCCAATCGTGTGGATCCTAATACCTTGAACGACTTGGACAGGCGTATCTTAAAAGAATCGTTCCGCCAAGGTCGAAAGTTACAAGCGGTACTGGAAAAGTATTTCACATTCTAAGGAAGTCCTGAACAATCCACCAAACGCTCGAATTGCCACTGGGACTTAGGGAATTTAGGTGATTTTTGGTCTAGATTCCGACTTTTAGTCGCTTTTTGCCCTGTTTTCTGTTTTTAGGACGCAACTCGGCTGTTAGGGGTAAGTAACCATCGGCGCGCCAGAACCAAATTGGCAAAACCGAACAGTGTAAATAACTGCGCCGTGTTCTTGGCTAAACCTTTGTATCGTGCCTTACGGTGTTG
>JAQTYN010000072.1 GCA_028688275.1 Gallionella sp.
GCTGGTTTGCAATGAAAATATGTTATAAAAACAAGAAGCCGAAAATGAAAATAACGATCTGGTTTGAAAAAAATCCACCCAACGCTGAAACAGGTCTTCAGAATCGGGTTTTTCTACAGCGTCGTTAAGTACAACCACCGTTATCTACCCAAGAAAGGGAGCATGAAATGTCCAGTGTTGGTTGCCACGAACCCGTTGAGGAGCTATCGGATGAAACGCGAGATATGCATCGAGCGATTGTTTCATTGATGGAAGAATTGGAAGCCGTTGATTGGTACAACCAGCGCGGATGCCTGCAAAGATGAAGACCTCAGGGCAATCCTTGCGCACAATCGCGACGAGGAAAAAGAACACGCTGCCATGGTTCTGGGGTGGATTCGGCGCAAAGACCCCGCCTTTTCCAAAGAGCTTAAAGACTACCTGTTCACCGATAAACCAATTGCACACCAATGAGTTTGTCTAGCCCGTCTTCACTGGTCTGCGCCCAGAGCCGCGCAGGTCTTTGAATTCAAACGATAGTGTGATGTCCACCCCTGGTATCGTGGTAGATGGCAAAATAGTTCATGTGGGGGGCATTCCCAGCCGCGACAAAATTGCGAGCTGGTTATAGACAACATGACACCCCACGAGCACGTCCATCACGCACACGATGACCGTGCGTTTTCAATCGGCATCTCGCTGAATATTCTGTTTATGCTGGTGGAGGTGTTTTACGGTTGGCAGGCGGATTCGCTCGCGTTGCTATCCGATGCGGGACACAATTTAAGCGATGTGCTGGGATTGTTAATGGCATGGGGTGGTTTTTATCTGGCGAGATTGCGTCCCACCCCCAAGCACACTTACGGCTGGGGGCGCGCCACGATCATGGCAGCCTTGTTCAATGCCTTGATTTTACTGATTGCCGTCGGTGGTATCGCGTGGGAAGCCATTGCCCGTTTCAACCATCCCGTGCCGATACAGGGCAGTACGGTCATGCTGGTCGCCGCGATGGGGGTGGTCATCAACGGCATCACCGCATGGCTGTTTATGTCGGGCAACAAGGGTGATCTCAATATGCGCGGGGCTTTTTTACACATGGCGGCGGACGCTTTGGTTTCGTTGGGCGTGGTGGTTTCGGGCGCGTTATTTATCTGGACGGGTTGGACTTGGTTGGATTCGGCGATGAGTTTGTTGATTGCGCTGGTAATTTTGTTCAGCACATGGGGATTGTTGCGGCAATCGCTGAGTCTGTCGTTAGACGGCGTACCCAAAGCCATTGCCTTGGATCAGGTGGAAGCATATTTGTCAGCATTGACGGGCGTGAGCGCGATTCACGACTTGCACATCTGGGCAATCAGCACCTCAAAAATCGCCCTCACGGTACATCTCGTCATGCCAGATGGCGGCGCAAACGATGATTTTTTGCAATTGGTGGCAAAGAAATTGCACGATGAGTTTGCCATTGAACACGCCACCATTCAGATTGAAGCGGACAGACAGTACTGTACGATACACGCATAGCGTGTTCACCTCCCGCCGACCCTCAATCAGCCCTGCATACCACCAACAAACAAAAAATCGCCAAGCATGATGGGCTTTGAACTTTTCGATTTTAAAAGTCACAGCAAATGTCAGCTGGGACGATTAGAATAACAACCTTGCGAATAAAGGTGGAATTCGCAAGGCGGGATTCAGAAATGAACCCCCGTTTAGTACCGAAAAATATTACCTTTGGTCTCTCAACCAACGCTATAGATATTTTATGCAGCACTCAATCGAAAGGAAAATGATGAAATCACAGGTACAACGCCCAACGGGTGCATTTGTAGGGGCTTCTTGGGCGGCTTTGTTTGTTGGCTCAATTACGTATTTAGTCGGTTTATGGAATGCACAAATGCAACTCAATGAAAAAGGCTATTACTTCACTATTTTGATGTACGGGCTGTTCGCGGCGGTATCTTTGCAAAAATCAGTGCGCGACAAGCTGGAAGGTATCCCTGTATCAGGGATGTATTTCGGCTTGTGCTGGGTGTCTTTTGGTATGGCCATTTTGTTGCTGGCAGTGGGGCTGTGGAATGCCACACTTGCTTTGAGTGAAAAAGGGTTTTATGCCATGTCATTTGTGCTGAGCTTGTTCTCTGCCATTACCGTGCAAAAAAATGTACGGGATGTCGGGTTGTCGAATGATGTGCCTGCCCATGCCAATCAAGAGACGATTCCTTCCCCAGCCCACAAAGAAGAGTAATCATTCGTCATCAATGGGTTCCGCATCCATTGATGACATTACCGCAAGATCAATCCACTCGCTGTTGCACTTTTCGCACGGTGAGTATCAATAGCGTTGCACTCAGCAGCACAAAAAAGGCCGCATCTCGGTTGTCTAGTAATCCGCTGTTAAAATTTTGAAAGTGATAGAGCGGGGACAGCATGTGCCACGGGGAAGTTGCGCTGGTTGCCAGCATGTCGGCTAGCCAGAGTCCTACAAGCGTAATCAGCGCGCTGATCGCGGCGATGATGGGCTGGGCGGTGAGGGCGGAAAAGTAGGCTCCGATGGCGATATAGCTAGTGGTCAGCAGTGCCAATCCCAATAGATTGCTGAAAATCAGCCCCTGATCCAGATGCGTACCGATGGCTAAACTCCATAGCATCAGCGGCACCGTCGCCATCATCAGCAATAAGAAAATCAATAAGCCCAAACATTTCCCCAACACGATATGCGCGCTGGAAATCGGCGCGGAGAGCAGCAAGGCGAAGGTTTGATTGCGGCGTTCTTCGGCAATCAAGCGCATGGTGAATAGTGGCGTGAGCATCATCAACAACAGCGCGAGGGTATTAAACAGTGGCACGGCGACGACAGCGGTCACCCCTGGTGGATTGGCGAGTTGTGTCAATTGTGGCTGAATTTCTAAAAAGGTTTCGGTTCGCCCCAAGAAAAACCACGCGAACACAAATTGCAGCAGGGCGAGGATAAACCAAGTGGACGGCTGGGAAAACAAACTGCGCAGTTCGCGCATGGCTAATAGACGGATCATGCTGGCATTCCTTCGTGTTCAAAATAAAATACTCCCTCTCCCCTACCCCCTCTCCCACAGGTGGGCGAGGGGAATATCTTCGACGAAGTTGCAAAAAAATAACGAATCATCGCGCCACTCCTGTTAACGCACTTTCGGCGTCGGTGATTTTCATAAAGACTTCTTCCAATGAGGTGTGCAGCGGGGTGAGTTGTTCCAATTGCCAGTTGTTTTGCGTCGCCAAGGTCAACAACGCGCTGCTGGGGTTTGTCTCGGCGGTGTGCAGAATGCGGAATTGCGTGGCGGAAATCGCTTCGACGTGTTGCACGCCCGCGATGCTCGCCAGCTCGGCTAATGGCGGCGGATTGCGCAAGGTAAGCGTGAAGCCCGACACATCTTTGTAATGTTTCATTCCCGCGCTGCTGTCGCTGTAAATCAACTTGCCACGTTGCATAATCTCCACGCGGTCGCACACGTTTTCGACTTCACTCAACAGATGCGTGGACAGGATCACGCTGCTGCTATTGCCCAACTCCCGAATCAACGCCCGAATATCACGGATTTGCGCGGGGTCTAGCCCGACGGTGGGCTCATCCAATACGATCACAGCGGGGCGGTGAATAATGGCTTGCGCGATGCCGACACGCTGTTGATAGCCCTTGGATAGAGTGGCGATCAGCTTGCGACTGACGGACTCCAAGCCACAGCGTTGCTGTGTTTCCGTGACCGCAGCGGGAACCTCTTTTGCTGCCATGCCGCGCAATTTTGCCGCAAAGGTCAAAAAGTCATGCACACTGAGTTCACGATACAACGGCGGGGTTTCAGGCAAATAGCCGATATGCTGCTTAGCTTGGCAACTATTCTTCAATAAATCCACACCACAGACAGTAATCCCGCCCCCGCTAGGTGGCAAGCAGCCCGTCAGCATCTTGAGTGTCGTGCTTTTTCCTGCGCCATTGTGTCCCAGCAAGCCCAATACCTCGCCCCGTCTCAGCTCCAACGACAAGTCGTGTATGACCTCTTGATTACCAAATCGACGCGTCAGATTGCGTGCGGAAAGTGTCACTTCAGAATTAGCCAAAATTAAAGCACCGCTATGAATGATGAAGAAGAGGGTGAAATATAACCGAATATGCAGAGATGTATCAAAGAGAGTGCGTGCATCCGCACTTAACGCACCCTCACGGCTCATGGAAAATAGATTTAATCAGGGGCTCCCTAAGTCTTGCTTGCGTGGGAAAGGTAGCCCCCGAATATCTAGTTCTTTGTTTAAAGTGGATCTGTGTCGCGAATGTGGGGGAAGAAATTATTACAATCAATCATGTTATGTTCTCAAACAAAACCTATAATAATGCTATATTATTACGTCCACAAAACAATAAATACATTCTGGCGAGGGTATTCTTAAAATGGCAATTAAAGATTTTGCAATTGGTCACAAAATTATTATTGTGGTTGCCTTGGCGGCATTACTACCCTTGTTGGTCGTTGCCTATTATGCCAACTCAAATAGCAGCGAGACACTGGAGAATAATGCTCTGAGTGCGATGGATTCCAAGGTGCAAGGGGTTGCTTCTCATCTCCAAACTTTCGTTGATATGACCAAGCAGGATGCGACTTTTCTCGTCACCGTACCGCCGATACAAGGCATTATTCGTGCCCGTGACAATAAAGGGATTGATGAGAAAGATAACTCCACCTATGAGGCATGGGTGGGACGGCTGGACATTATTTTCTCAAACTTTGGTAAAGCCAAGCCTTATTATTACAAGCTGCGCTATATTGATGAGAATGGCAATGAAATGCTTAGGGTCAATTTTAAAGAGGGAATCCCCCATACCTCCCCGCAAGCCGAGTTGGTGAACCAAGCTCAAGCCCCATTTTTTATTGAAACCATGAAGTTGTCCGCAGGACAAGTGCATGTATCACCGTTCAATCTCAATCGTGAGGGCGGGCGCATTGTTGAACCGCACACGCCTGTGATGCGGATTGGCATCCCTGTCTTTAACAGTGCGGGGCAGCGTCGCGGGGTCTTGATGCTCAATGTCTTAGGTCAGCATATGCTGAATTTGATTCCTAAGAAAGACACCGCGTCACTGGGGCAATTTATCATGGCGGATAAAGACGGTTATTATTTGTCACATGAAGATAGCACTAAGACTTGGGGGGGCGATCTGAATCGTCCAGACAATCTGTTTAAAGAGCTGGGGTTGGCGAAATTAGCAACAACCGATCAAGAACACGGTTCTCAGAAAGACTTGGGTGACCAAGTGATGGCTTATGCCATTATTCATCCCAACGCCAATGACAAGTCGGATCGCTGGATCGTGATGAACATCGCATCGCGTGAGTCCGTTTTGAGTTCGGTCGTTCGTTTCCAGCGCGCACTCTACCTGCTGGCAGCAATTTCACTGGTCGCCGCTTTAATGGTAGGGATGTGGCTGGCGAGAACATGGTTCGTACACCCGTTGACAAGGATACTGTCGGTACTCAACCACTTTGCACAAGGAGACACCACGGTTCGTCTGGGTGACCTTGGCAGGGATGAGATAGGCAAAGTAGCGGCGGCCTTTAATCACATGGCACAGCAGCAAGCGGAAAGTCAGCAGCGTGAACATGACCAACTGGAGGAGCTGCGCAAAGCGGCGGACATCCAAGATCGTGTGATGGCACTGCGTGAGCATATTGTGCGGGTTGCTTCAGGGGATTTGACCCGCCGTATGCTGGTGACAGGCAATGATGATTTATCACAATTAGGTCACAACCTCAACATGATGACCGAGAATCTTGCCTCCATCGCATCAGGTACCACTGATGCGGTGAATGTGATTCAAAGTACTTTGAATGAATTGCAAGGTGCGATCAACAATCAGTCGTCAGGCGCGTCGGAACAAGCGGCTGCGGTGAATGAAACCACCGCCGCATTGGATCAAATCAAAGGCATGGCAGCACAAGCGATGGAGCGGGTACAAGTGCTGGGCGAGACTGCTGAGCGTAGTCGTCGCGAAAGCGAGCTGGGTGGGGTGGCGGTAGAACAAGCAATTGCGGGCATGGGCGGGATTCTGCATCGCATGGAAGGCATCGCGCAGACGATTTTGGCATTGAGCGAACAAATTCAGCAAATTGGCGAAATCACAGGCGTGGTGACCAATTTGGCGCAACAATCCAAGATGCTGGCACTGAATGCTTCGATTGAAGCCGCCAAGGCAGGCGAAGCAGGTAAAGGCTTTGCCGTGGTGGCAGCGGAAGTGCGCGAATTGGCGGAGCAATCGCAACAATCTACCGCGCAAGTGCAAAAGATCCTGCAGGACATTCGCCACGCCACCGACCGTGCGGTCATGGCGACTGAAGAAGGCAGCAAAGGCGTAGATGCGGGTATGTTGTCGGTGCAACGCAGCGGTGATGTGATGAGACAATTAAATGACGTGGTGCGAGAAACCACGATTGCCAGCCATCAAATCACGGCGGTGGTAAAACAGCAATTTCTAGGGCTGGAACAAGTCACTAACGCCATGAAAGACATCAACAAAGTGACCACGCAATTCGTCGTTAACACTCAGCAAAGTAAAATTGCTTCTGAAGACATCGCCACGGTGGTTGGACGACTGCATGAGAGCGTCAGTGTCTACAAGTTGTAGCGTTGGTAGCATGCAAAATGATAAAGCAGTGTCTGCGGGGTTTCTTGCTGGTGAGCTTCCCGCGACACTTCTTGCCATTCGCTTAGCTTGAACGCAGGGAAATGTGCATCACCCACCACGTCTTGCTGAATTTCGGTGAGGTAAAGGGTATCAGCATAAGGTAGTGCTTGCGCATAAATTTCCGCCCCGCCGACGATGAAAATTTCCGTTTCACCCGCACACGCCGCAATCGCGGCTTCCAACGAATTCGCCATTAAACACCCTTCAATTTGCAACTCAGGATTGCGCGTAATCACCACCGTGGTGCGTTGCGGCAGCGGCTTACCGATGGAGTCAAACGTCTTACGCCCCATCAGGATGTGATGCCCCAAGGTCAGACGTTTGAAATGTTGCAAATCGGCGGGGATGCGCCACGGCAAGGTATTGTTGATACCTATGGTGTGATTTTTCGCCATCGCAGCGATGAGGGAAATTTTAGGTTTCATTACACCGCCACCTTGGCTTTAATCGCGGGATGCGGCTCGTAACCTGCCAGCGTGAAGTCGCTGAACTGGAAAGCGAAAATATCTTTGATTTCTGGATTGATGCGCAAAGTTGGCAACGCACGCGGCTCACGCGAAAGTTGCAAATTTGCTTGTTCCAAATGGTTGAGATACAGATGCGCATCCCCCAAAGTATGCACAAATTCGCCTAAATCCAGATCGCACACTTGCGCCACCATCATGGTCAGTAAGGCGTACGAAGCGATGTTAAACGGCACGCCAAGGAAAATATCCGCACTGCGCTGATACAATTGGCAGGAAAGTTTGCGACGACCATTGGCATCAGGCGGGGATACGTAAAACTGAAAAAACGCGTGGCAGGGCGCGAGTGCCATTTGATCCAATTCGCCGACATTCCATGCTGACACAATCAACCGCCGAGAGTCAGGATTGGTTTTAATTTGCGCAATCACCTCGCGGATTTGGTCTATGGTGTGACCATCGGGTGCAGTCCATGACCGCCATTGTTTGCCATATACAGGCCCCAGCTCACCTTGCTCGTCCGCCCATTCATCCCAAATTGACACGCCATTTTCTTTTAAATAGCGAATGTTGGTTTCACCCTGCAAAAACCACAACAGTTCGTGAATAATGGATTTAACGTGGCATTTTTTGGTCGTCACCAGTGGGAAACCGTCCGCTAAATTAAAGCGCATTTGATAGCCAAACACGCTCACCGTGCCCGTGCCCGTGCGGTCGGCTTTTTGTGCGCCGTGGGCCAAGACATGCTGCATGAGATTGAGATAGGTCTGCATTTTATTGAGAATTGATTGTGAAAAAATGCCCGTATAATCGCGGCATTCCATCCATTTTAAAGGGTCGCCATGTTAGCACAATTAGATTTTGAACTCGCCGCACCAGCCACTGCCTCGCATTGTTTGGTGTTATTGCCGAAACAAGTTACCTTGCCCGAAAACGTGCCGCAACGCGCTTTGTTGGCGGCGGTGTTAAAACGTCGCAACATTAAGCTCAGCGAATTTGCCAATACACCTGTTGCGGCGAATACTGCTGATGGGCGGTTGATGGTATGGGCAATGGTGGATACGAGTGCGGCGGTGTTTGCGCAGCAAACCCAAGTGCGCAAAGCGGTGCAAGTGTTGCTGGACGAACATCCTACGAAGATCGTGTTGGATGTGCTCGGCGATTCCGCACAGCAATTGGCGGAAACAGCGGTGTATGCGGCATGGGTGAATGGCGCGGCATTGCCGACGCATAAAGAAGCCCCTAAGGCATTGAAAAAAATCGTGTTATGCGGCGCGACCGACGAAACCGTGTTTGCCGCGTTGCAAGCGCAAGCCGAAGGCAATCTGCTTTGCCGCACGTTGACCATGTTGCCGCCCAATGAATTAACGCCGCAAGACTATCGCAAACGCATTAAGAAATTGGCGAAAACCCAAGGTTGGGCACATGAAGAATTTGATTTAAAAACCCTGCGCAAGCTGGGTGCAGGCGCGTTTGTTGCCGTGGCGCAAGGCAGCAGCGAAGGCGATGCTGCGATTGTGCATTTGAGCTATCGTACTGAATCTGCTGAAAAGACGGTTTCCTTGGTCGGCAAAGGCATCTGCTTCGACACAGGTGGGCACAATTTAAAACCCGCCCGCTATATGCAAGGGATGCACGAAGACATGAACGGTTCAGCTGTGTGTTTGGGGATTCTGTTGGCGGCGACGCAACAAAAACGGGCGGTAAATTTGGATTGCTGGTTGGCAATTGCTCAAAACCATATCAGCCCGCTTGCCTATAAACAAAGCGATGTGGTCACCGCGTTAAACGGCACGACCATCGAAGTGATGCACACTGATGCCGAAGGGCGCATGGTGTTGGCGGATACGCTGACCTTGGCGGCGCGGGCGCAACCTGATTTGCTGATTGATTTTGCGACCTTGACGGGCAGCATGGCAGTCGCTCTTGGTGCACGTTACAGCGGCGTGTTGGGCAATGACGCGGCGCGGTTACAACAAGCAGTGGCAGCGGGGCAGGCGAGCGGCGAACGCTTGTGCGCCTTCCCGCTAGATGAAGATTACGAACCCGCGTTGGATTCCAAAGTCGCCGACATTAAACAATGCACCTTGGACGGCGAAGCCGACCACATCCTAGCGGCGCGCTTTCTGAAACGCTTTTTGACGGATAAAAAAGCTGAAGATGCTAAAGCGACACCCGAAGTACCATGGTTGCATATTGATCTCTCCGCCAGCCGCTGCGAAGGCGGACTCGGTATTGTTGCGGGCGACGTAACGGGCTTTGGCGTGGCGTGGGGACTTAGCATGTTGGGTTCAGTTTAGCATAGGCACATTCGGATAAAATCCCGCTCTCATCCATTCAGAGGTCAAACATGAAAATCGGTGTTCCAAAAGAAATTAAAGTGAATGAGCATCGGGTTGCGCTTACCCCAGCAGGCACGGCAGCATTAGTCGCAGCGGGTCATACTGTTTGGATTGAACAGGGTGCGGGCATAGGCAGTGGCTTGAGTGATGAGCAATATATCGCAGCGGGTGCGTACATTGCAGCGGATGCCGATGCGACTTGGGCATTCGCTGATTTAATCGTCAAAGTTAAAGAACCCATCGAAGTGGAATGGTCACGCGTACGTGCGAACCAGACCATTTTTACCTACTTTCATTTTGCGGCGGATCGTGCGCTGACGCAGGCGCATTTGGATTCGGGCGCAATCTGCATCGCTTACGAAACGGTTGCGTTGCCGACGGGCGAACTGCCCTTGCTCACCCCGATGTCGGAAGTGGCTGGGCGCATGGCGGTGCAACAAGGTGCGAAATACTTGGAGCAGCAATATGGCGGACGGGGTGTGTTGCTGGGTGGTGTACCTGGCGTTGCGCCTGCGCAAGTGTTGATTTTGGGCGGGGGCGTGGTGGGGAGCAATGCCGCTCGCATGGCTGCAGGACTGGGCGCACGGGTGACGATTATGGATGTGTCGCTGACACGTTTGCGCCACCTCAGCGAGGTGCTGCCCGCCAATGTGCAAACGCTGCATTCCAATCGCCATATACTATTGGAACAACTCGCCACGGCAGATTTGGTGATCGGCGGCGTGTTGATTCCAGGGGCGACTGCGCCCAAACTGATCTTGCGTGAGGATTTAAAGCAGATGCAAACAGGCGCGGTGATCGTCGATGTGGCGGTCGATCAAGGTGGTTGTATCGCAACGACTCACCCCACCACCCATCAAGAGCCCATCTATATCGTCGATGGCATTGTGCATTACGCTGTGGCAAATATGCCAGGCGGCGTGCCGCGCACTTCAACCTTTGCCTTGACCCAAGCAACTTTGCCTTATCTCTTGCAATTGGCAAACCAAGGCTGGCAATCCGCGCTGCGCGACAATCTTGCCTTACGCAAAGGCTTGAATATCGTCGCGGGCAATATCACCTATCCCGCCGTGGCGCAGGCATTTGACTTACCTTACGTTCCGCCTGAACAATTCTTGTAGTTGCCTCGAACGCCGTTTCTGTGCGCAAGTCCTCAGAAACGGCGATCCTTTTTCGATGCGGGACGGGCTTGAAGTTTGGGGTAAATCCCAATCTATAGATACGGCACAATAAAGTTTGAACTTTTTTGGCTAAAAACTGTCAGACACTTATGGACAAAGAAGACGCAAGAAATCAAACATTGGAGCAATTGCACGAACGGCGTAAGCAAGTAGTGCGCA